>CAXNFZ010000036.1:0-15654 GCA_964201495.1 Chloroflexota bacterium
CGCCCCATCGATGCATGGTAGAGAAATGACGTCGTCGAAAGACTAAGTGAGTCGCCAAAAGTTCTGGCGGCAGAGTCGCCTCCCCCGCAAAGCGGGGGAGGCGAATCTGCCGGACAAAACTTATGGACAGGAACTTAGCCGGGCAGGGCGATTTAGCTATCCGGCTGATGAGCGAAAGACTAGTGCAGTGCTGGATTGGCGAAGCGAACAAAATGCGCTATATGCGCACTACACCTTTTCGTGCGGATCGAACAAGCGTGCGTATTCGTCCAGCGCGAAACGGTCGGTCATGCCAGCGATGTAATGGCACACCACGCGCGGCAACGGAAATTCAGCGAGCATTTGCTGCGCGCCCGCCGGCAGCATGCGCGGCTCCTGCATATAAATCTCGAAAAGCTCGATAAGCACGCGCTCTGCTTTTTTCATCATGCGGATGACGCGCGGATGAAAGTACAGCGAATCGTAGAGAAAGTGGCGCAGCTCATGATTGAGCGCCAGCGTGTGCTCGGGGAAACCTACGAGCACGCCAGGATGAGCGCGCACATCGTGCACGGTGCGAGGTGCAGCGCGTTCGATGCGCGCCGAAGTTTCAGCCAGCAGGTCGCTCACCGTTTCACCGATCAGCCTGCGCACGACGCGATGCCGAGCGACATCGTCGAACGCATCGTCGGGCGCGACAGCCGCGCGCTCCAGCGCACGCAACCACCAGCCGAGCCGACGTGCGTCTTCCAAATGAATCAGGCCGGCGCGCAGTCCGTCGTCGAGATCGTGGCAGTTGTAGGCCAGCTCGTCCGAAAATGACGCAATCTGCGCTTCGAGCGTGCCACGCAGCGCCGGCTCGTACGCGATTGGCCCGTGCACTTCGTCATACTCCGTTTCGTGCTTGGCCAGACCCTCGCGAAATTCGTAGGTCAGATTCAAGCCGGCAAAATCGCGATAACGATGTTCGAGGCGCGTGATGATTTCGAAGCTGCGCTGGTTGTGATCGAAGCCGCCATGCTCGCGCATGAGCGTGTTCAGCACGCGTTCGCCGGAATGCCCGAACGGTGGATGGCCAAGATCATGCGCCAGGCAGATGCCTTCGACGAGGTCTTCGTTGGCGCCGAGCGCACGCGCGATGGTGCGGCCGATCTGCGCCACTTCCATCGTGTGCGTGATGCGCGTGCGATAGTAATCGCCTTCGGTTACGACGAACACCTGCGTTTTGCCCTGCAGACGGCGGAAGGCCGTGGTGTGCAGCACACGCTCGCGGTCGCGCTGGAACGCCGTGCGGTACGGCGCTTCGTCTTCGGGATATTCGCGGCCGCGCGATTCGGCGCTGCGGCATGCGTAGGGCGCCAGGGTCAGGTCTTCGATTTGTTCGAGCCGTTCACGCGTGCGCATGCCGTGAGATTGTAATCAAGCGGCGGACGACGGACGACGGACGACGGACGGCGGACGACGGACGATGGACGACAGACGACGGACGACAGACGGCGGACGACGGACGACAGACGACGGACGACGAACGACGGACGACAGACGACGGACGACAGACGACGGACGACGGACGACGGACGACAGACCATCCGTCAGTGGACGGCTGCCAGCGATCGCTTCGGCGACACGAGGAGCGCGGCCAGCCCGGCGCCCATGGCGATGAACCCTGCTGCGATGAACGCGACGAAGTAGTCGCCGAGCGCGTCGAATGCCACGCCGCCGAGCCAGCTCGCTGCGGCCGCGCCGATCTGATGCGCACAAAACACGAAGCCATAGACCGTGCCGATGTTCTGGCGGCCGAAGGCGTCTGCGCAAAGTTTGATCGTCGGCGGCACGGTGGCGATGTAGTCGAGGCCGAACAGGATCGCGAAGACGGTCAGCCCGATCGTGTCGGTGACGAACGGCAGCACGAGCAGAGACACGCCGCGCAGCGCGTAATAGACGAACAGCAGCTTGCGCGGATCGTGATGATCAGTGAGGCGGCCGGAGGCGAGCGTGCCGACGAAGTTGAACAGGCCCATGATCGCGAGCGTGTTCGCGGCAGCGTCGGCGCCGATCCCGCAGCCGATGGCATACGGAATAAAGTGCGTGCCGACCAGTCCGTTCGAGGTGAAGCCGCAGACGAAGAACGTGCCGGCGAGCAGCCAGAACGTGCCGCTGCGCAGCGCGCGCCGCATTACGTCGGGGTCGGCCGGCTGCACTTGCGCGGGCGTCCAGTCCGCGGGTGCGCCGTACGGCTTCTGCCCGACGTGCGCCGGCTGGTCGATCAGCCACAGGACGACCGGCACGATGAACAACAGCGGCAGAAGGGCGAGCAGCCACACGGCGCTGCGCCAGCCTGCTTCCGTGGCCAGCGTGGTCAGCCCGCGCACGAACAGCAGCTGGCCGGCGCTGGTGGCGGCGCCGAACAGGCCGGTGACCGTGCCGCGGCGCGTGTGGAACCAGCGGTTGGCGATGGTTGCGCCGAGCACGCTGCCGACCAGCCCGGTGCCGATGCCGCTGAGGGCGCCCCACAGCAGATTCAGCTGCCACAGCTGCGTCATGACGGCGCTGAAGGCCATGCTGGCGGAAATCGTCACCAGGCCGGCCAGCGTGACGCGGCGCGGGCCGAAGCGGTCGATCAGCCGTCCGCTGAACGGCGAAGTCAATCCGAAGACGAGGATGCCGAACGCCGCTGCGCCGGACACCGCCGCGCGCGACCAGCCCATTTCCGCCTCGATTGGCACGACAAATACGCCCGGCGCCGAACGCACTCCGGCGGCGAGCAGGATGACGGCTGCAGTGACGGCGACGATGATCCAGACGGGGATGGGACGGGTGGGGGTCATAGGGAAGAAGGGAATAGGGAATAGGGAATAGGGAATAGGGAATAGGGAGTTAGGATAGTTGCATCTCCGTGATCTTGTCAACAATCTGATATCCTCTGAACGCTCCCTGTCCTCTGTCCCCCATCTCCTATTCCCTATCTCCTATTCCCTATCCATCCATGTTCAACGAAATCACCCCTGAACGGGCCTTCGCAGTATTCAAGGCGATCTCGGACACGCGCGCGCCGACGCTGACGGCGCGGCACACGCGCGGGCGGGTGATCGCGCAGCTCGTCGCCGAATCCGGAGCGCGCTACACATCGAATCTGCACGGCAGCGGCGCCGCAGCGCTCGAACTGGGCGCGGCGACGCGCAAGCCGCTGTGGTGTTTCGCGCACATCGACAACATCAGCTTTCTCACCGGTGCGCGCGCGGTGAACGGGGAATATGCGCTCACGCCGTTCTGCGAGGCGAAGCAGAACGACGGCCGCCGCGCGGCGCAGGCGCTCGGATTCGACCCTGCTACGAAGGGCACGACGCTGCTGACCGATGGCTGGCTGATCACGCGCGGCGACGTACATACGTTCGAGCCGGCGGCTGATGCGCCGGATCTGCCGCTGTCGACGCGCGTGGTTTATGCGTCGTCGGCAGAATGGGATCGCGCCAGCGGGCTGGTGCACGGCTGCATCGACGACGCGGCAGGCGCGACGGCGCTGACGCTCGCGGCGATGGCGCTGGCGAAGTCGTCCACACCAATCGAAGCGTTGTTCGTGCTCACAGACGAAGAGGAAGGGCCGGTTGCGCCGGGCCCGCAGGCGTTTGCCCGCGGCAGTGCGCGGCTGTTTCATCGTGCGCCGCGCGAGACGTTGCCCGATTTGATCACCGTCACCGACACGCACGAGGCCGCCGCCAGCAGCGCGCGTTTCGGCGCCGGAGCGTGCTTCGCCGGATACGGCAGCCGCGCGCGCGGCGGAGTGACGCCGCCGGCGCTGCTGCACGCGCTGCGCGAATTCGCCGTCGATCTCGGCGCACACGGCGTACAGCTCGTCGAGCACGGCGAATACTTCGGCCGCAGCGACGACGCTTCGGCCGTGCTCGCCACGCAGAACGTGGCGCTGATCGGATGCCCCGGCGCGTACGCGCATTTCGCGCAGCGCCCGTACGTGCACATCGACGACCTGGTGAATCTGGCGAAATCGATCGCCGCGTTCGTGCTGCTCGCACAAGACGAAGCGTGGCGCGAGCGGGTGCTGGAGTAGCAGCGAGTAGATCGTGAATAGGTAACTACTCAGGCCTAAATCAGTATTTCCCGCGAAACGCGCTATTCCTTCCCCCGAAGGGGGAAGGAATAGCGCGTTTCGCGTTGGAAAAATGGATGGCCTGAGTAGTTACGTGAATAGTGATAGTGGATAGTCGATAGTGATAGTAGAGAGCTGGAGTGGGGGAGATCAGGGGACGGGGGCAGGGCTGAAGATGAGGTGTGGAAATTGGGTGGTGAAGAAAACGCGGTGTTGATGCGCTGGTGTGAGGAAGTGCTGGGGCCGGTCGAGGTGCTCGCTGATGCGACGCGCGAGCATGCGGGGAATCGTGCGTCTGTGCTGCGACTGCGCGCGACGAATGGCGAATTCGTGCTGAAGCGCCATCGCGACGGGCAGCACTGGCACAGTGAAGTGCACGCGTACGAGAAGTGGGCGGCGGCGTGTGGGGCAGATGCGCCGCGGCTCGTCGCTGTGCGCGACGAGGAGCCGAACGCGCTGCTGATCACCGCGTTGCCCGGCCGGCCGATCGAGGGCAGGGTGCTGGCGCCGCAGGCGGAACGCGCGGTCTGGCGCAGCGCCGGCCATGCGCTGGCGAAGCTGCACAGTTCGGCGCGCGGCGAGTACTTCGGGCTGTGCGATCGCAGCGGTGCGCCGGCGGGGAGCGTGCACGCAGATGTGCGCGAATATATGCGCGCGTCGTTCGACGAATGGATTGAGCGCGGCGAGCGGGTCGGCTGTCTGCGCAGCGACGAGCGCACGATCGTGCTGCGCGCGCAGGAGCGGATCGGCGCATTCGCCGGCGAGCGGCCGTCGGCGTGCCATCGCGATTTCTGCACCGCCAACTGGCTGGTCACCGACGACGGCGCGTGGTCCGGCATGATCGACTTCGAGTTCGCGCACTGGGACGTGCACACGGCCGACTTCAGCCGCTTCGCGGAATGGAACTGGATCGCGCGGCCGGACCTGTTCGATGCGCTCGTCGACGGCTACGGGCAGGCGATCGATCGCGATCAGCTTTTCGTATCGCGCGCGTTGTATGCGCTGGCAGCAGTGGTTTGGGGCTGCGAAGTCGGCTACCTGGGATTCGCGCAAGAAGGCAGAGAGGCACTGGAAATTCTGACGAAGCAGCCACGGTGACGCTGCGAAGACCTCACCCCTTTCCCTCTCTTCCTGCGATTTCGCTTGCTGTCCTCTCGTACCAGGCTCGATGCGGCGCGCGAAATCCTGGCGGAGAAGGGCGGTCGAGCATTGCATGCGTCTGCGCCGATGAACAGTCGAGGTCCGCGTCGGCGCGTCGCGCATGTGAGTTTAGGACGTGAGGATATTCACGGGAGCATCCGACGGTCGGCCGCTGAAGAATTTTTCTCACGCGAAGCCGCGAAGAACGCGAATTCGAGTATCTTTCCCTCACGATGCTCCAGACTATTTCCGTTCCGACCGGCGCGCGGCAGCAGCTCGTGCTGATCACCGCCGAAGTGCAGCAGGCCGTGGCCGCCAGCGGCGTGCAGGAAGGTGTGTGCGTATTGTTCTGCCCGCACACGACGGCGGCGCTGACGATCAACTCGTACCTCGACGCGGCCACGGCGCTCGACATGCAGGACGAGATCGATCGGCTGGTGCCGACGCGCACGAACTTCAAGCACATCTTCGACACGCCGGGCGACGCAGCCGGGCACATCAAATCCAGCCTGACCGGCATTCAGCTCACGCTGATCGTGCACGAAGGACGCGCACTGCTGGGCGACTCGCAGGGCATTTTCTTTTGGGAATTCGACGGCCCGCGCAAGCGCAAGGTGCACGTCAAGGTGGTGGCCGGATGAACGCGCCGGTCGAATGCGTGACGTTCTCGAACGTCATCGTCGACGACATCGTGCTGTGGGATGGTCGCACGTTGATGGGCACACTCGGCGGCGGCGGCACGCACGCGCTCGTAGGGATGCGCGTGTGGGGCGCGCGACCGCGCAACGGCTTCGTGGCATGGACGGGCGCCGACTTCGACCCGGCCATGCGCGCGCAGCTTGAACGCATCGACGTCGACCTGAGCGGTTTGTACGAGCGGCCGGACCCGACCACCCGCGCATGGCAGATCATCGAGCGCGACGATCGGCGCACGGAAATCTTTCGCACAGACCTGGCGGCGTTCACGCGCAACTCGCCCATATTGGCGAACATTCCGCCGGCATGGCTGAGCGCGCGCGGGATGCACCTGATGACGAACGGCGCGGTCGCACAGCACATCGAGTTCGTCGCGGAGCTGCGTCGGCTCGCGCCGGAGATGGTGCTGGTGTTCGAGCCGGCGCCGGAGCATGCCGGCGCGCGTGCGGCCGACTATGGCGATTCGCTGGCGGAGCTGACGCTGTTCTCACCGGACATCGACCAGGCGCGCGAGCTGACCGAACGCGACGACGTCGAGGAAATGGCGCAGGCGCTGCTGGACGCCGGCGCGCCGCTCGTGGCGAGTCGCATGGGCGCGCGCGGCTCGTACGTGCGAGGCCACACCGTCGCGCCGCTGTATGTGCCGGCCGTGCCGCCGCGCGCGCTCGTCGACGTGACTGGCGCCGGCAACGCCTACTGCGGCGGCTTCACTGTTTCGCTCGCGCGCGGCTACGACGCACACGAATCGGCACTGCGCGCCGCAGTCAGCGCCAGCTTCGCGCTCGAACAATTCGGCGTGCCGCACTTCGGCCCGGGGCATGAGGAGGAAGTGGAGAAGCGAATGAAGGGGATAGTAGGTAGTGGATAGTAGATAGTGATAGTAAATAGTGCACACTATCACTATCTACTATCACTATCTACTCAAATACTCAACCCATATCGCCCCTGAAATCCATGGAACGGCGACGAGCCGGTGACCTCGCAGAGGGTGGCGGCGAAGAGGGCGCCGGGGACGCAGTAGACGAGCGGGGCGAAGGCTTCGCGCACGGCGCCGACGACCGGCAGCACGGCGTCGGCGTGCGGGGCGATTTGTGTATCGTCGTGCGGGACGATGGCGGCGATGATGCGGCCGATGCGACGGGCGGGCTCCATGAGATCAGCCACACGGTTATGACCACGTCCGCCGGGCGAGACGAAGAACGTCGGCATAGCGGGGAAAGCCGTGACGTAGTACTGCAGGTGTTTCCATTCCTCGCTTTCCTGGCCCATGGAGTAGAAGCCGCACGTTTCAGAAATTTTCGCTGCTGAATAGAGGGCGGTGCCGTAGTTGGGGCCGTCGCCGACGAACATGAACGCCTTGTGGTCGCGCAGGCGTTCGGCGAGCACGCGGGCAGGTTCGCGGCAGGCGTCGAGCGTGGCCTCGATCACATCAGCAGTGCGCCTGAGTTCGCGGCGCAGCGCATTGGCCTCCTCCTGGCTGACCAGATCGCGCACTTCCTGCAGACGAATGGCGAGCAGCAGCAGCATGAGCAGCGAAGCGAAGTACGTGCGCACGCCCGGGCACGGGCCGAAGTCGGTGATGCGCGCGTCGAGCTGCAGCGTCGCCGCGCGGGCGACGGGCGAATCGGGGACGGCAGTAAGCGCGGCGGTGAGCGCACCTTCGCGCTGCGCGGCGAGCAGCGCCTCGACCGTGCGCGGGCTGGTTCCGCCAGCCGAGATGCCGATCACAAGCGGATTCAGCGGGAACGCCTTCGACTGATAGGCGGCGCCGTAGCGGCCGTACTGCATCGCGGTCATCGGCTCCGTCGGTAACTGCGCAAGCTGCTCGAAGGCCAGCTCGGACGCAAGCGCAGCGAAATGCGAGTCACCCGAACCCGTCGGCACGACACGCCGCACAGCGAGCAGGTCGTGGTGATTGATGGCACGGCGCACGCGTTCGTCGAGCACGTCGAATTCGTCGCGCAGCAGCGCGGGCAGGCTATCGACCTGGCGGAGCATGGAAGGAGCATTCATAGATTTTGTTCGCGGAAAGCATTGGCATTGCTCATCGCGTTGGTGGCTCGATTCTAGTGAACGTTGTGGGCTGCCATTGAAGCGGGTGCACTCGCAGGTTGGGGCAAAAATGTTTGTGCGCGAAAACCTCACCCCTGTCCCCTCTCCCCCTGCGATTTCGCTTGCAGTTTTGCCGTGTCAGGCTCGGTGCAGCGCGCGAAATCTTGGCGGAGAGGGGCGGTTGCGCACCGCACTCTCCGCGCCCCCTGCTGCCAGGGATCGACGGCAGATTTGTCTCTCACTGGCACAGGCCGCGGTGCTGAGTTACAGTAATCGCATGCCTATTTGTCCCATCATCGACACGCACGTGCACTTGTGGAATCCGCAGAAATTGCGGCTGCCTTGGCTGGACGGCATTCCGCTGTTGAATCAGAAGCTCGACCTCGACGCGTACCGCGAGCAGACCGCGGGCATTGAGATCGAGGCGATGGTATACGCCGAAGTCGACGTGGCGCCGCACTACTCGCTGCTGGAGGTGATCGGCGTGGAAGAGCGCGCGCAGATCGAGCCGCGCATCAAAGGCATCATCGGCAATGCGCCGATCGAGGACGGCGCGCCGGTGCGCACGTTCCTGAAGGCCATGCAGGCCGCCGGCCCGCATGTGAAAGGCATCCGCCGCCTGCTGCAGGGCGAGCGCGAGCCAGGCTGGTGTCTGCGACCAGGATTCCTGGCAGGCATGCAGATCCTCGCCGAGTTCGGCTACTCGTTCGACGTCTGCATTCGCCGCGATCAGTTTCCAGACGCGATCGAGCTGGTGCGCCGCTGCCCCCAGAACCAGTTCATCCTCGATCACCTCGGCAACCCGAACATCCGTGACGGAGAGATGGAACCGTGGGCGTCGCACATCCGCGAGCTGGCGTCGTTCTCCAACGTCGCCGCCAAGATCTCCGGCATGGCCAACAACGCTGCGCATCACACGTGGACGCCGGCCGACACGCAGCCGTATTTCGACCACATGGTCGACTCGTTCGGCGAAGACCGCGTCATGTACGGCGGCGACTGGTCGGTGGTGCTGATGGCGTCGAGCTACAAGCAGTGGGTCGAATCGCTGGACGCCATGGTAGCGAAGCGCGGCATGAGCGAATCGGGGCAGCGCAAACTGTGGAACGAGAATGCGAAGCGGGTGTATCGGCTGTCGTAGCGGGGAGTTGTAAGTGTGCGACTGGGTCGGGTGGATGCAGATGGGGATAGGGAATAGGGGATAGGGATGGTCGCTGCTCTTCCCTATTCCCTCTTTCCCTCTTCCAATTCCCTCACTTCACGTACAAAAACATCTCCCCCGGCTGCAGCGTGTGCCATTTCTGACGCGGATGCACGGTGGCGACGGCCTCGGCCATCGAGCCGGGCGACTGGCTGTTGAAGGCGAACAAGTCGTTGTGACCAAAGATCAGCGTATCCCAGCCGAGCTGCTGCGCAGCCCAGACAGCTTCGGCCGGGTTGAAGTTGCCGAGGATGTCATGTGAATCGCGGCGAGCGTCGCGGCCATTCGAGGCAACGACGGCGAGGTCGGCAGTGGGAAGCGCGCGCATCTGTTCGAAGTAGCCGTCGAAATGCACAGTGTCGCCGCTGTGATACAGCACCACGCCGTTGCCTTCGACGAGAAAGCCCATCCAGCGCTCGCCGCGCTGTTCGTCGAATTCGCGCGTGACATGGGCGGCGGCGACCGGCGTGATCGTGAATTCGCCGATCGAGATCGGCGTGGAACGGGCGAGGATGCGGCGCTCCGGCGCGATGCCGGCCTGGTCGGCTTGCGGCTGCGCCCAGCCTGAGATCACGAAGGTCGCAGCGGGTGAGGCGGCGGCGATGCCGCGCAGCGTGCCCGGGTCGGTGTGGTCGCCATGTTCGTGCGAGCACAGCACAGCGGTGGCGTTGCTGACTTCGTGCGGCAGAAGCGGCGGCGGGAAAGCGCGCACCCAGATTTCACCGGGCTGCGCGTCAGCGGGGAGCCGTCCGGTCAGGTACGGGTCGAAGTAGAGCACCGTGTGCTGGCCCTTGATGGCGACGCCCATCTGGCCGAGCCACCAGAGGGCCAGGCTTCCGTGCGGCGCGGTCGTCGCGTTCATTTGTTCGATCAGCGCAGATCTAGTTCGTGTGGACATGGTGGATATTATGCGGACTTGCGAGGATGCCGAACGGTGTTACGGCTTCACGGCGCGCAGATCCAGACTTTCCAGCGTCAGCAGAACCAGGTCGGCTTGTGAAAAATCGAGCTGCGCGGTAACAGGGTTGGGTGTGACGACGGTAAAGATTCCAGCGGCGCGGGCGGCGAGCATTCCGTTGAGGGAGTCCTCGATTGCGATCGCCTGGTCGGCAGGCACATCGAGCGCGGCGAGTGCGGCGAGATAGATGTCCGGGTGGGGTTTGGCGCGGCCGGGCGCCACGTCGTCGCGACAGCGAATCACGGCGAAGTATTCAAACAACCCGAGGCGTTTGAGATGCGCATCGACCCAGTCGTGCGTGGAGCTGGAGGCGACGGCCAAATGCAGGCCATGCGCGCGCGCGTCGTTCAGCACAGCGAGCACGCCTGCGCGCGGCTCGGCCGCGGCAATCGCCGGCTCGTGTTGCGCGCGCACCTGCGCCCGCAGCGCGTCGCGGTCGAGCACACGATCGCCGACGCGCTGCTGCAGCGTCTCGTGCGGATCGAAGGCGCCGATCGCCCCCACACCAGACACCCATTCATGCAGCGCCAGCTCGGCTCCATGCTCACGATAGATCTGCTGCCAGATGTGAAACTCGGGAGTTTCGGTGTCCAGGATGGTGCCGTCGAAATCGAAGATCAGTGCGCGTATCACAGGACGCTATTGTCACGCATGATCTGAGCTCGCCCATGTTTGGGAATGCTCAAAATCCAATTGATGAAACCCGCGAAACACGTCATGTTTCGTTTCGGGTGTACATCCGCAGTTAGGGGTGAATTTCGACAGCAGATTCTCCTCACGCGAAGCCGCGAAGGAAAAAGCTTGTGGTGGCTTTTCCGCGCCTGTGCGTGAGAAAGTTTCTTTGGCGACGGAATTCAGACCTCTTCGCATTCCTGGTGGCTTCGCGTGATCAGTACATTCACCCCTCCGGCGTCGAATCCGGCGGAGCAGGGGTGGCGGGCAGCGGCAGGGGTGTGGCCGTGGCAGTCTCTACAGGTACGACGACAGTCGCCGTCGGCGCGGCGGCCGGAATCTCGACAGCTGCTGTCACGGTCGTGCTGACAGCGACCGTAGCCGCAGGCGTCGCAAGCGGCTGCGTTCCTGGGGGAGAGGCGACGGCATGAATCGGATATTCATAACCGCGCTGGTAACAGGTATTGAAATCTGCGCCGGCGATGATGCGATAGCGCGCGCCATTCGCCATCTCCTGTGGCTCAGCGAGAACAACGGACTGCTGCATGCCGAAAGAACGCAGCAGCAGCGGCAGCGCGCCGCCCTTCGCGCTCGTCGAAAAATCGATGATCGATGACTTCGGCTCAACTTTGACGCGCTTCGATTCGACGACGATGAACCCAAGCTCGCGCAAGCGATCGGTCGCGGCAGCCGTGTAGTCGTCATAGTAGGTGGCGTTCCACAACTCGACCGGGATGCCATCGTTGGCGCGCACATTGGCGTTCACTGTGAGCGCGCGCTGAACGTACTGCGTCACTGCGGCGCGATCAGGAATCAGCACTGCACCGACGCGGGGAAGCGTCACGGCAGTCAATCCGACTCCATCGAAGAAGCGGTTGCGGATCGCGAGTGCGTCGAGGCGATTCGACTGCGAGGCCAGTCGAACTATGTCAGTGAGCCCCATGTCGGTGTAAACGCTGCGCGAGTACTGTTCATAGAGCGTCGGAATGGTAGCCAGCGATGCATCGTGACGAATTTCGTTGAGCAGAGCGCGCACCACGCGCTGCGCGCGTCGGCCGCGATCGATGTCGCCGCCGGGCACGCCGTAGCGCGCGCGGGCGAAGGCCAGCGTTTCCATGCCATTCAGTTCGTAGACGCCCGGACGCGGAATTTCGATCGTCTGCGTCGGCACACGCTCGCCGACCACCCAGGGCTCGCCGGTAAAACTGTCAGTGTATGGTGCTGTCACCGTCATTGGGCTCGTTTCATCGGCAAAATAATACGGGTCTTTCGGGAAAACGTGATAGAGCGGGCAGGTGGCCACGACTTCAATGCCGCCCAGCGCGTCGACCGTCTTAACGACGCCGCTGAAATCGACCAGCGCGTAGTAGTCGATGCGGATGCCGAAGTTGTGGAGGATCGTCTTGCGAAACATATCCGCGCCCTTGTTGTAGGCCGTGTTCACCTTGTGCATGTGCCTGCCGGGAATATAGACGAGCACGTCGCGCGGAATGGAAAACAGCGTGACGACAGGCTGATCGGGATGCAGGCTCGCGATCATGATTACGTCAGTATTCAAGCCACCCTGTTGTGGTCGCGTGTCGGTCCCGAGCAAGGCAATGTTGATGGTGCCAGCCGGAAGGCGGATCGGATCGACGGGAGGCGGCACGACGCCGAGGTTGAGCGGCGTTTCGACAGCGATCGACACCCCATTGGAAATCACCGTCGTCACCATCGTGATCACCAGGCTGGGATCGAAGCCAGTAGCAGGCACGGCCGAGGTGGGAGTCGGCGCAGCTTGTGCGGCTGGAGCATGCGCACCAGCGTACACAGCAGGCAAGGCAGGCGCCTGCACCGTCAGCAACACGAACAAAGAGCACGACAGACGAATCAGCGGACGGATATATTTCGAAGCCATTGCCACCACTTGCGAAAGAATAGATTGAACTACTGGCCAGTCTATTTCCCATCACAAAAAACGCTATGCCTCTGCCTTCTGGGCGGAGGAGTAGCGCATTTCACGAGAAATATTAACTTAGTCTGAGCAGTTACGAAAAATTAAAAACGACGGAATGCCGACTCATACTTCGAATCGCCAGGCTGCAGCCCTAAAGAAATTTTTTGAAAAGACTTACAGAAGGTGCAGAAAAAAGCACAGACAGACGACCAGCACCATTTGTTACCATACAGCATCTTTCGTAACTCAGGCCGGTCAATTTTTTATCGCGAAACACGCCATTCTTCCTCCCTTCGAGAAGCGAAATAGCGTGTTTTGCAGATTTGTCTACTTGTAACTACTCAGGCCATCCATTTTTCCAACGCGAAACGCGCTATTCCTTCCCCCGAAGGGGGAAGGAATAGCGCGTTTCGCGGGAAATACTGATTTAGGCCTGAGTAGTTACGTCTACTTAGTTTTAGTCGCTCCCCAGGTTCAGATCAGAATTCAGCAGAGATTTGAAAATGAGAGATGTGCTGGCTACATGCCGATCGTGAGCAGCGGATCGAGCAGCGTCTTCCACTGTGGAGCGCGTTCATTCACGATATCCTGCTGCGTTGCAGCAAACTGCATCACGTTTTGAATTTGGGATTTGCGCATAGTGCGGTCACGGACAATGAACTCGAGCGAGTACAGCGCGGCTGTATGCGCGTCGTTAACTTCACCGAGATTTTTTTGGAGTTCGGCGCAGGCTGCTGTCAGCGTTTGCGTCAGCGTTTCCGGCAACACCTCGCGCACAGCATCGACGAAATAGTGCAGCCGCTTCACGGCGACGCGCAATTCGTGCAGATGTTCCGATGACGGCACTGCCGGAAGCACGTCGAATGCGCGCACGGCGCACAAGTGATTCCACAACATCGAAGGCCAGACGTGTCGCATGAGAGTTGGTTCGCCCGGGCTCCATTCATTCGCGTCGAACCGGCTGAACTCGAAAAATTCCACGAGGTGCGCATGCCAGCGCGCATGGGCTTTACTGTTCAAATAGTCGGTTAGCCGACCACGTGCCGCACGCCGCATGGTCTTCCATTCATTCACAAGGTCGGCGACGTCGGTGGCGTCCGCGACATCAGCAGAATCCACAAGTGTTTTTGCATCGCCGGATCGCAATGATGAAGCAACGACGGCAGGGCGTGCGCTTGCCCGAGCTCGCGTGATCAGCATGTCCATCTCGCGAGGCGCGCTGAGCGCATGCGACAGCGTGCGTGCGCCTTCAGCGAGAGTTCGCAATCTTTTCGCCTTGAAGTGCGGCTTGAAGTACGGCGCAAACGCAGCCATGTCAAGGCGCAACCGGCGCACGGTGATGCGCATGGTTTTGAGTCGACTGGAAGCCGATGCTGCGGGATCGGCTGCAGTCCATTCGTCGTGCGTCACCTGATCTGCGTGATAGCGCATGATGCTTTGTCCGGCGATCGGCAACGGCATATCGGCGGTCAATCCTGGCGAAGTGAGTCGTCCGTATATACGCACAGGGCCGATGCATTCGCGCCACAGGTCTGCTTTGACATCGGCGGCAGCGGCATCAGCATGGCTGTGCGGGCCGGAAGTACGGATTACGCACGCGTCGCTGCCGCTGCTGGAATCAACTTCCAGTTCGTCGATAGCAGTGCTGTGCGTGTGCGAACGGTCCAGCCCATCGGCAATG
Organism: Chloroflexota bacterium; assembly: GCA_964201495.1. Classification (GTDB taxonomy): domain Bacteria; phylum Chloroflexota; class Anaerolineae; order J036; family Brachytrichaceae; genus CANJQH01. The sequence goes on from CAXNFZ010000036.1 coordinate 14,421, forward strand.
CGCACTATCGAGGAGAGGAGCAGCGCGCTGTGCTGCTCCTCTGCGTTCAGCGCCTGGAGGAGCGACTCATGCGCGATGTCCGGTGTGCTGCGATGAAACGCCACCATGCAGGCGATCATGGTGCGCTCTTTGTGTTCAAAGCCGTTCAGATGAGCGGCAATGATGATGTCGCGGCCGGCGATGTGATGCTGCGGCGGATCCTGGCGCAAGCCGACATCATGCAGCAGCGCGCCTGCTTCAAGCAGCTCACGCTCGCGTGTGGAACACCCATGCAGACTGGCAGCCGCGTCGAATATGCGGAGGGCATGGTGCGCCACCGTGTGTGCGTGCTCGATATCTGCTTCATGGGTTGCGCACAGGGAAAGCACTGTTTTCATTAATAGGAGATGGCGATCTTGGATTGCGTGCAACTGCTCAGGCCTGGGTCAATATTTCCTGCGAAGCACGTTGGGCATCGACTGGCGTGAGTAGTTACAAGAATTCAGATTTCACCGTGGACAGGACCTGAGTCACGATATCCACTGAATTATCCACAGATCTACCCATGGTTATCCACAGGGAAGCGTCGATCCAGGAGATACACACAGGTTATCCACACCCTTGTGGGCGTGGCTCACGCGATGATCGCACCGATGACCCTTGAACGGACCAGTTATCCACATATCCACACAATCCACAGGCGCTTATCCACAGGGTGTGGATTGTCTCGGGATATCCACATCTCCACAGCCATATGTAGGGGTTATCCACACGTGTGGATAACTTCGCGGATTTGTTATCCACGAGTTATCCACATGCGGAAATATCCCAGGCACGATTTCTGGGATATCTGTGGCATGGTGAGTCAGAGAAAACCGTATATGTGGGGGGGTGTATGAGTTATCCACACTATCCACAGCACTACTACTACTTCTGAATAAGCACATGTGGAAAACAAAAGTGCAGCGCTGTGAATAAATGAATCCGAAGCGGCAGACATCCGAGACTTCTGCGGGGGACATCCAGGGCGTGAGAAAAATCTTCCGTCAAAAATTCGCCGGATTCTGCGGGTGCATTCGCCAAAAGGGGCGAATGCATTTCTCACGCGAAGAACGCGAAGAAAGCGAAGAGATCTGAATTCCGTCGCCGAAGAAACTTCCTCAAGCGAAGGCACGAAAAAGCCATCACAAGCTCTTTCCTTCGCGTTCTTCGCGCCTTCGCGTGAGACAAATCTGCTGTCGAAATTCGCCCCTTT
>CAXNFZ010000037.1:0-15622 GCA_964201495.1 Chloroflexota bacterium
CAGGAAGGGGACCACCTGTGACCAATGCTTCGGCAAACTGAAGCATTTGCGGCGCGAACCCTGCCGGCGGCGTGTACCCTCTTAATTTGCCGGAATCTGGCGACGAGGAATTTATTTGCATATCTGAACGTGATCGCTCGATTGTCTCGATTTCGGCATCGAGAGTGGATTGATTCGCCGGATCATCCGCGGTGAATGTCCACGGCCCATCGCAGTTCGAGTACGGCCGCGTATTGCTTTCAGCGACCAACCCCCGAAACACAAAGCGATGCCGCGAAATTTCCGGCCCCGAACCAAGCGTCGCACTGATCGTTGCCAGCGCGCCATTCGCCATACGCAGCGTCGCCACAGCACAATCCTCGACCTCAATCGCATTGACGGATGTATTCGTGAAGGCCGCAACGCTGTGCACATTTCCAAATGCGCACAGCAGCGCATCAATTGCATGAATTGCCTGGCTGGTGAGCACACCACCGAACTCAGTGGCGCGCTTGCCGCGCCATGCGACATCATAGTACGCTGCGCGCCGCCGCCAGTGCACTTCTACCGATGCCAGCAACGGATCGCCAGCAACACCGCGTTTCTGCAATGCAAGTAATGTCTGCAAGCCAGAGCCAAAGCGATACTGAAAAATCGGCATCAACCGCCGGCCACTAGCCGCCTCCGCTGCAGCAAGACGATCGATATCGATCAGATCCGCTGCGATCGGCTTTTCACAAATGACATGACGACCGGAAGCGAGAGCGGCCAGTGCCTGCTCCGTATGGAGCTGCGGCGGCGTACAAATATCGATCACGTCGATATCCGGCTGCTGCAGTACATCTTCAAAACGCGTGAACACATGACGCACGCCGAATTCTGCAGCAGCAGCACGCGCCTGTGTTTCGTTCAGCGCACAAACTGCCGTAATTTCGAAGCGGTCAGTCAGCGTCTGAAATGCCGCAGCATGCTGACGTCCGATGCCGAGACCAATCACGGCGACTCGCAGGCGAGACGAATTCATATCGTAGTCCTTCCGCGCAGCATAGTTGCACGCGCCTGCGCCTGCAGCGCAAGCTCGCTAACGAGAAAGCAGTGCACCTGCGACATCGCCGTCTCTGATCGATCAAGCACATCTTGCACCAGAGCCGATCCATAGGGCAGGGGGATATGGTCGCAATTGATGTATTGCGTGCCTTTGCCGTTCACCAGGAATAAATGATTGGCCCCCTGTCGCCCTTCGATGTCGACGTACTTACGCAGCTCGATGTACCCTTCAGTGCCAAGCACCGTCAGTCTTCCATCCCCCCAGACCGGCAGTCCATCCGGAGTAAACCAGTCGACGCGCAGATAGCCAGAACCGTTGTTGCCACGCAACAGCGCATCACCAAAATCCTCGAGCTCAGGATGCTGCGGATGCGCCAGATTGCCAACCTGTGATGCGACGACTTCGGCGCTGGTGGAGCCAGTGAATGTGAGGAACTGATCGAACTGATGCGAGCCGATGTCGCACAGAATGCCGCCGTAGCGCTGACGCTGAAAGAAGTATGGCAGACGCGTACTCAGATTGCCGCGGTGTGGGCCGAGGCCAATAGTCTGCAGCACAGTACCAATAGCACCGCTGCGCACGAGATCGACGGCATGGGTGGTAGACCGATTTTCGAAGCGCTCGCTGTAGCAGATTGAATAAATGCGGCCGGTCTCCGCCTGCACCCTGCGCGCTTCACGAAGCTGCTCGAGCGTTGTGAAGCCCGGCTTGTCAGTCATGAAATCTTTGCCGCAGCGCATGGCGCGAATGCCAAGCGGCGCGCGATCTGCCGGCACTGTCGAGGTAACGATCATGTGAATCGAGACGTCCTCAAGCAGCGCTGCTTCATCATTAAATCGCGGCACGTCTGGAAAAGCGTGTGCAAAAGCAGCGCGCGCATCTTCCTCGTGCGGGTAGCTGTGCCATCCAACCAATTTTGCGCCAGCCTCGAGCAGGCATTGCACCTGACCGTAGATATGCCCGTGGGTGATGCCGATGACGGCAAATCTGATCATGCGAAAGAGTGTAGTGCGAAGCATCAAATTTTGCGATGGCAGCTTGCGTGATACAACAGCCAGCATGGTGACCGACACATTTCGAATCGACGGCAAAGTCGCGCTGGTAACAGGCGGCGACAAAGGACTGGGAGCGGCAATGGCCATCGCGCTGGCGCAGGGTGGGGCGGATGTCGTGGTGACATCGCGGTCTGGCCGCGCCGACCACACACTGGAGGCAATTGCGCAGACTGGCCGACGCGCTGCAGCGTTTGCAGCAGATTTCACCAGCCGCACCGCAGCAGAGGGATTAGTGGACGGCGTACTGGAAAAGTTTGGTCGGCTGGATGTGCTGGTAAACAACGCCGGCATTCAGCGGCGTTCAGACGTTTTGGACTTTCCGATGGAGTACTGGGACGAAGTCATGGACGTGAACCTGAATGCATGCTGGATCCTGTCTCAGCGCGCTGCACGACACATGGCTGAACGCGGCAGCGGAAAGATTATCAATATTGCATCGGTGCTGACGTTCCAGGGTGGACTGCGTGTGCACGCATATGCAGCAGCAAAGCATGCATTGGCAGGTCTGACAAAATCCATGGCAAATGAGCTGGCAGGCAAGGGCATCAACGTAAATGCCATTGCCCCCGGTTATATGGACACGGACAACATCGAAGCGCTGGTAGCAGATCCGGTGCGCTCCAGGCAGCTGCTCGAACGCATCCCGGCAGGACGCTGGGGCGTGCCGGAAGACCTGGCCGGCCCAGCGCTGTTTCTTGCTTCGGCAGCAAGTGACTACGTGCACGGGCATGTGCTGGTGGTTGACGGTGCATGGCTGGCTCGCTGAAGCGCATGATTCCTGCTTCTCGCGGAATTTTTCGACTAACCCTGAACTGTTGCAGGAAAGACAGTAACTACTCAGGCCTAAATCAGTATTTCCCGCGAAACGCGCTATTCCTTCCCCCTTCGGGGGAAGGAATAGCGCGTTTCGCGTTGGAAAAATGGATGGCCTGAGTAGTTACGAAAGACAAGATTTGACATTTCTTTCAGACGCGGTCACAGTTACCATGCCATGAAGCTTAAAGTATTCAAATCACTGTGGGGCATGACAGGATCGCTCGAGGACCAGTTCCGCCAAATTGCCGACGCAGGTGTCTATGACGGCATCGAAACCTCCATGCCGACTGCAGAAAATGAGGCGCGCTTCCGTGCATTGCTGGCCAGGCACAAACTCGATTACCTGCCGATGGTATTCAGCGCAGGGAAAACCGTGCAGGAACATGCCGCATCGTTTCGAGAAGACCTGCAGCGTGCGCTGACCTTCGCGCCGGTCGTAGTTAACGCCCACGGAGGCAAGGACTGGTTCAGCGCCGAAGAACAGGCACAGTTCGCAGCGGCGGCGCTCGAAGCAACGCAAGAGCTGGCAACGCCGAACGGCGTGCTGGTCGCGCATGAGACGCACCGCGGGCGCATGATGTTCACACCGGCGAATACAGCAAAGCTGCTGCGGCAATTCCCGGATCTGCGGCTCAATGCAGATTTCAGCCACTGGTGCTGCGTATGCGAATCTCTGCTGGAAGATCAGCCGACGGCGATGAAGCTGGCGTGCGAACGATCCGTGCACATTCATGGACGCGTCGGACATCCGGAAGGCCCGCAGGTTTCCGATCCGCGTGCGCCGGAATTCGCCGATGCAGTGGCAAAGCACTTTGGCTGGTGGGATGCAATCGTCGAAGCACAGCGTGCCGCAGGCCGCAGCGTAATGACGTTCACGCCGGAGTTCGGGCCGCCAGCGTACATGCCGGCGCTGCCGTACACGCGCCAGCCAGTGGCAGACCTGTGGGACATCTGCATGTACATGACGCAGCAGTTTCGATCGCGCTTTAGCGCGTGAGTACCCTGAGTGATTAAAGAACAGAAGAAAACAGAAAAGCAAACAGGATCCGTGCATCGACTCTGACTTCAACAAGTCTCTGCACGGATCAGCGGTTAATTAACACAATCGTTATTAAGTTAAACAACGTTGTACAATCTGGCAATGCCGCAAAAACCAGGCAATCAGGTGTCTGCCATCACCTCTTCCCCACCAGTAAGCAAGCCGGACAGCTGCGTTGCACGAGTTGCACGAATTGACGACACCGCTGTTGATCAGTTTCTCACTTCGATGCGCAGCGCAAATCCAAACACGCGCAATGCATATCGTGCAGCGCTTACACTGGCGGCGAAGCTTAATCTCGTCATCGATGCCGATGTTCTAAAAATCTATGCCGATCAGCTGGCGCGTCGCAAATATGCCAAGGCAACGCAGCAGCTGTATCTTGCTGGTTTGCGCCGACTGCTCGAATGGCTCGATGCAAATGATCGACTGCCGGCAGAATTGAATCGAGCCAAAGCGGAAGCCCGTCTCAAGGCAGCACGTGGTCGCACGCGCACAGGCTATCGCCACAGAATCGCCGATGAGCGTATTCCGCTGCTGGTGCAGTATTTTGACGCTCCACCACCAGTCGGTGATCCCAAAAATCCGGCCAAATCTCGCCGCGCTCATCTGGAGCATCTCCGGTCGCGCGCCATCGTGCATACGCTCTACGCATCAGCAGGGCGTGTCACTGAAGTAACCAGCCTGACGCGCGGACAGGTCGCAGATGGTGCAGCCACAGAAGTGCTGATCATGGGCAAAGGCTCCAGGGAACGCATGCTGTTCCTCACACCAGAAGCCCAGTCCGCCATTCGCGCCTATTGCAGAGAAAGAAATGATTCCTCCCCTGCCCTGTTTATCTCGCACGGCCGGGGCGCAGGTCAATCGCTCAGCCGCGTGGCCATCTGGCAGACGGTGAAACGCGCCGCACGCGCACTGGACATGAACGCCAACACGTCGCCGCACAGCTTCAGACACTATCGCGCCACACAGCTGCTTAATGAAGGCATGCCGCTCGAATCGGTGCAGGCTTATCTCGGTCATGCCTCACCAGCGACAACGCGCATCGTCTACGCACATACCAAAACCGATGTGTTGAAGGATCAGCTGCACACGTTCGGCCTCTCTCCGAAGGAGGCTTCCCGCAAATAATCTGCTGTCTAAAATCCGACTGCAAATACGTGTGCGCGCTTTTCAGGGGAGTGCTCAAAATCTAATTGATGAAACCCGCAAAACACGCCATCGTCCGCCCCCGAAGGGGGCGGGCGATGGCGTGTTTTGCGGATACCAATTGGGCTTTGCGCACTCCCTTTTCAGAATTTCATTCCAACGCGTGAGAAAATACACCCCGTGAGTTCACAGATCTCGTTTACGACGCCCCCCCTGCCCTCGCTCTACGATTTGACGTTCGACCAGCTGCGCAAGCAAATTGCCGAATGGGGCGAACCCGCCTTTCGCGGCAAACAGATCTGGACGTGGCTGTACCAGCGCCTCGCCGGCCGCATCGACGAAATGTCCGATTTGCCCAAGACTCTTCGCGCACGGCTGCACGAGAACTTCACGCTTTCACGAATGAACGTGGCTGCGCACCAGCGCTCATCCGACGGCTGGACTCAGAAATGGCTGTTTCGCCTCGCCGACGGCGCTGAGATCGAAACGGTACTGATGGAGTACGACGGTCAGCGACGCACCGCATGTATTTCTTCTCAGGCCGGATGCGCAATGAACTGCAGCTTCTGCGCCACAGGACAGGGCGGCTTCCTGCGCAATTTGCGCTCAGGCGAAATCGTCGAACAGGTCGTCTGGATTGCGCGCACGCTGGCAAAGACTGACCGCACCAGGACCGTGGATCGGCTTTCGAACCTGGTACTGATGGGCATGGGCGAGCCGTTCGCCAATTATTCCAACGTGCTTGAAGCAGTTCGCCGCGTCATGCATCCGGAGGAAGAAGGTGGATTCGGCCTCGGCGCGCGTCGCATTACAGTATCGACAGTCGGCCTGGTGCCCGGAATCGACCGTTTCGCTACCGAAGATTCGCAGGTAAATCTGGCCGTGTCGCTGCATGCCGCAACCGACGACCTGCGCGACAAGCTGGTTCCGGTCAATATTCGGTATCCGCTCAAATCCGTAGTGCATGCCACACGCGACTACCTGCGTAAGACCAATCGCCGCGTCAGCTACGAATGGGCTCTGATCAACGGCGTAAACGACACGCTCGAACAGGCGCAGGCACTCGCAGAACTCGTCCACGAGACGAATCCGCGTTCAGCGAACCTGGTGCACGTCAACATGATTCCGCTTAACCCCACCGAGGGTTACCGCGGTCATGCGCCGGACCTCGAAGCGCGTCATCGCTTCCGGGAAGTGCTTGATCGTGCGGGTGTGCCGAACACGCTGCGCGTGCGACGCGGCATAGACATCGCTGCCGGCTGCGGTCAGTTGAAAGCTGAAGTGCATTGATATCTGCACGGCCGTCGAGTGGTTTCTGGCTGCTTCAAAAGTACTGCGGCCGCACGTGCACTTTGAGGCTTTCACCGCGCGTGAAAGCCTCGAACCCAGCCTGAAATTGATCAAGCGGCAGCACATGGCTGACAAGCGGCGCGACGTCCAACACGCCTGCCGCCAGCCAGCGTATCGCCGGAGCAAACGTTTGTGAAAGCGCGAAGCTGCCGACGATGTTCCAGTCGTTGCGAAAGATTCGATACGGTTCCCATGCCGCATGCGCACCGATTGGCGCGACACCGAACTGCAGATAAGTTCCGCCAGGTCGCAAGTGGTCCAACGCGCGCGCGATAACGGTCGGCACGCCCGTCGCCTCGACTACAACATGAAAAAGACCCGGCTCCGACGCCAGATCCGTTGCCTCAGCCGGCGTCAGTACATTTGTCGCTCCCAGCTGTCTCGCCAGAGCAGCGCGTGAAGCATTTGGCTCCACGGCAGTCACCTGCGCCGCTCCGACGCGCTGCAGCGCCTGCGTAAGCAACAACCCCATCGGCCCCGCTCCATACAACAGCACATTGTCACCAGCGCGCACGCGAATGCGGCTGAGCGCATACACGACACACGCCAGCGGTTCGATGAAAGCCGCAGCCGTATCGCCGATTGAATCCGGAATCGGATATACAGCGCGCGCCGGCATGGTCACATATTCAGCAAACGCACCCGATCGTGTAATGCCAACGCCCTGCCAGCGCAGACAGTGATTGGGCTGCAATGAACGACAGAATTCACAATCGCCGCACGAGAGATTGGGATCTCCGACCACCCGCTGGCCGATATGCAAGTCATGAACGCCAGTGCCACATTCGACGATCTCTCCCACAAACTCATGGCCGGGCACCAGCGGGAAGGCGGACATATATTCGCCGCGGAAGATGTGCAGATCCGTGCCACAGATCCCAGCCTGTGTCACGCGGATGACGACTTCATCGGGCTGTGGCACGGGATCAGGCACACGTCGTAATGCGAGCGACCCGGCGGATTCGAAAACAATGGCGTGCATTTACATTGACTCGTTGGTTATTCACGTTTTTCGGATGCTACCAGGCAGCGTAACCACCGTCGACCACCAGGTCATGGCCCGTCATGAAATCGCTGGCAGAAGAAGCAAGGAACACAGCTGCACCCTGCAGATCCGTAACTTCGGCCATGCGACCCATCGGGGTGCGAGCGAGCCAGGTCTCGGCGAATTTAGCAACTTCTGGAGAGCGGATCAAATCGGCGACGAGCTGCGTGCGCGTATAGCCTGGGCTGATGCAATTGACGCGCACGCCGCGCGCTGCCCATTCAGCAGCGAGACTTTTTGTAAGATGAATCACGCCTGCCTTGGAGGTGTTGTAAGCCGATTGGTTCTGCGGCATATTGACGATGCTGCCGCTCATCGAAGCGGTATTCACGATCTTGCCGTAGCCTGCAGAGAGCATCACACGACCCTCGGCGCGACAGCACAAGAACACCGATTTGAGATTCACGTCGAGCATGCGATCCCATTCAGACGCCGCCATATGTTCCGCGTCGCGCCACAAACCGATGCCAGCATTGTTGAACGCAATGTGCAGCCCGCCCCAGCGCGCCGCAACAGAGTCCACCATGCGATCAACCTGCGCCTCGTCGGTTACATCTGCCTGAATAGCAATCGCCTCCGCGCCCTTACCGACCAGTTCAGCAGCCACGGCGCGAGCGCCTTCAAGATTGAGGTCAACGACGGCAACACGAGCGCCTGATTCAGCCAGTGCGTGAGCAAACGCTCGTCCGATGCCCTGCGCTGCGCCGGTGACGAGCGCGACGCGGTCATTCAGAAAAAATCGCTGCGGCATCGGAGGGACGGAGAGAACCTGATCGGACATGATGCCGATGAGTATGCAGGAGCAGAATAGAAAACGCAAAAAAGGCGGGCTTATCGCCCGCCTCATCCGCCCATTGGGGTCGACTCTTCAGAGTCGAATCTGAGCTATCGCTCGGCCTTGACCAGCGTGCGCAGCGCCTTGGTGCTAACGACGATCGACTGCATGCGGCCGTCGATGACCATGCGGCGGCGCTGAAGATTCGGCTTCCACGAACGATTGATGCGGCGCATCGAGAACGAGCGCTTCAGGCCGAAGCTCCTCTTCTTGCCAGTAATTGCACACTTCGCCATAATAGTTTCCGTTTCACTCCGTTTGGTAACATTTTCACCGCCGAAGCCATCGATACAGGCCTCGGATCTCGTTTTAGGCTGTCACGCGGTGTTCGCAACGCGTGCGGCCAAATTACGTTCCCCGAGGCCTGTGAATCGAATACAATTCAAGCCGTGAAGACGAGCGATTGTACCATGCGCTCGCTGCACATAAAATCGACATCGACACAAAATCGACACTAGTCAGCACCATGGGAATACCCAGCGGACAGATCACCGTCGAGACCGTGCGGGGGACCATCAGCATTGCTCCCCACGTAGTGCATACCCTTGCCTACTCCGCCACGATGGGCACATATGGCATCGTCGGCATCGCTTCACGGTACACAGGAGACGACGCGACGCATGCAGATCCACGCCGCGGCATCGACATCGAGTTCATCACCGGGCAGGATTTACGCACGCACGTGCGCATTTTTCTGCATGTGATAGTCGAATACGGCGTGCAGATCCGCTCGGTAACGAGCCGGCTCCAGCATCAGGCGGCCTACGCCATTCAACACAGCACAGGCTGCATCGTAGACAGCGTTTATGTGCACGTCGCCGGGTTGCGCGTAACCAGTCTGTCTGACTTACCCACAAACTCGCAGCATACCGACTAATACGCTGCGTTCCGCTTTCTATTGCGGTGATAATCTGCACGCCGACAAAAATGATCGGCCAGGAAAAGCATGAGCGAACCGACCAAGCCCCTCGAATCCCGCGCAGAACACTCTGAACATGCCGCACCGTTCGTCGAGAACGGACGCACTCTCACCGTAGATGGCCGCCGGCTGAAGGAATTAATCAAAGCTGCGTATTTGTGGTTGCGTCATCAGGAAGAAGTGATCAACGCGTACAACGTGTATCCCGTGCCGGATGGCGACACAGGGACAAACATGATGCACACGCTGCGCAGCGCGTGGGAATCGATCGCGACGCTCGACGACGCACACATCGGTCATGTTGCCAAAGCGATTGCCAACGGCGCGCTGCGCGGATCACGCGGCAACAGCGGCATTATTCTGTCGCAGCTTTTGCGCGGATTCGCGCGATCGATCGAGGCGAAGGACATTGCCGATGCGCAGGATTTGACAGCCGCTTTTCGGGAAGCAGCCAAAATGGCGTATCAGGGCGTCGCAACACCCGTCGAAGGCACGATCCTGACAGTCGCGCGCGAGACGGCCGATGCGGTCGAGCACTTCGCCAGCCATGCGCACGACCTGCGCGGCCTGCTCTCTCGCGCACGCGATGCCTCATACGATTCCACTCAGCGCACGCCGCAGCAGTTGAAAATCCTGCGCGACGCAGGCGTGATCGACTCCGGTGGCTATGGTTACTTCACCATGCTCGATGGCATGGTGCGCCTGCTCAACGGTGAAGACCTGGGCGCAAACAGTGAACCTGCCGCCGCTGGTTCGCGCGCAGGTGCGTTCACGCATGCCAGCGGCGCAGCACCAACGCAGGAAGGGGGCTGGGGGTACGACGTGCAGTACCTGATCTATGCACCACACGGCAAATTGCTCGACGTTGCCGCAATCCGCGGCGCCATCGAGGCGATGGGTGACTGCCCACTTGTGCTCGGCGACGAACAGGTGGTCAAGATCCACGTTCATGTTCCGGACCCCGGCGTGCCAATCAGCTACGGCGTCACTCTCGGGTCACTGCGCGACGTCGTCGTCGAAGATATGCAGGCACAGTCCGAAGCGTTCGCTCCGGGCACCACTGCGGCGGCGAAATCATCATCCGAACCAACTGAGCCGATCGACATCGCCGTTATCGCCGTCGCATCCGGTGAAGGACTAGTCAAGGTCTTCCGAGAATTTGGCGTGCACGCCGTCATTCATGGCGGCCAGACGATGAATCCCAGCGTTGACGATTTCCTCAATGCCATCGATGCCGTGAACGCACGCAGCGTAGTGCTGCTGCCCAACAACGGCAACATCGTCATGACTGCTCAGCAGGCAGCGGAGCTGAGCAAAATCCCTGCGCGCGTCATTCCGACGAAAACTCTCCCGCAGGGAATCGCTGCTGCGCTTGGGTTCAATTTCTCCGCAGATCTCGACGCGAACCTGGCGAGCATGACCGCGGCTGCAGGCCGGGTGACGACCGGCGAAATCACGACGTCTACGCGCAGCGTGACGATCAACGGCGTCGCGGTGCGCAACGGTCAAATCATCGGGCTGGTCAATGACAAGCTGGCCGTAGCAGGGGACACCGTGCTCGACACCACGCTGGCGCTTCTGAAGCACGTCGGCGCTGAAAATCATGAACTGATTACGCTCCATTATGGGAACGACATCAGCCAGGCGGAGGCTGAAACAGTCACGTCAGCGGCACGTGATGCATACCCAGACCTGGTCGTCGAACTTCTGTTCGGTGGACAGCCGCATTACCATTTCGTCATTGGGATTGAATAGTTGTAACTATTCAGGCCAGCTGGTTTTCCAACGCGAAACACGCTATTCCTTCCCCCAAAGGGGGAAGGAATAGCGTGTTTCGCGGGAAATATTGATTTGGGCCTGAGTAGTTACGAATAGTTGAATAATTCAGCATACGGTCGGCGAAATGATTAAGAAACCACTGGTTCGCATCGTGACGGACACGTCAGCACGCCTGCCGTCGGATTGGGCAGAAGCACACAACGTGACCGTGTTGCCGAACATCGTCACGATGGACGGTCACGCGTTCCGCGAAGACATCGACATTGGGGCTACGGAGTTCGCACGCCGGGTCACACAGAGCGCGCAGACGTTCGAAGTCTCGGCGCCAAGCATCGAGGACCTGTCGGCGGCGTACCGCGCAGCTGCGCAGGGCAAATCCGATGTTATTTCTTTGCATGCGTCTTCTGCGATGAGCAATACACAGCGCAACGCCAGGATTGCGCGCGAAGCCGTCAGTGGCCGCTGCACAGTCCACGTGGTCGAAACCCGCACAATGGCGATGGGCCTGCACAAGCTCGTGCAGGCGGCCGTCGAAATGTCGGAGCGCGGCATGTCCGCCGACGATATCGTTCGGCATCTGCGCAGTCTGATCCAGGGCATCTACGCCATTTTTGCTTCGGACGATATGCAGTATCTGCAGCACAGCGGGCGCCTGCGACCTGCACAGGCCTGGCTTGGCCGCATGCTGGAGATCATTCCCTGTCTGACAATGGAAGAAGGCGACCTGGTGGCCGTCGAAAAAGTCCGCTCACCGGAGCGCGCGCTTGAAAAGCTCGCCGAGTTCGCCTGTGAATTCGACCCAGGCGCAGACTATGCCATTGTGCAGCTCGACCCGCAGCCGGGCTCTCGATCGCATGCGTTGATGGATGCACTGCGGTCTTCGCTGCGCAAAGCTGATTCGATTCCCGTAATGACGTGCGGCGCCATGGTCGGCCGCATCATCGGACGAACCGGCATCGGAATCATGATTTACGAAGGAGATGCGCAGTCCCTTTGACGCGCAGCGAACATGCGAAACTTTTCTGAATACCATAAGCCTGGCACGATCGCCGAAGCATCCGACCTCCTGACGCGCAAAACGCCAAAATCTGCCGTTCTTGCCGGAGGCACGTGGCTGGTGGGCGAGGCATCACGCGAGATCGAAGCAGTAGTGGATATCGCCGCGCTCGGCCTCGATACAGTGCTGATCCAGGGCAACCTGATTCGCATCGGCGCAGCAGTCACGCTGCAGGCGCTGGTGGATGATCAAATTTTCGGCCTGGGTGGTTCGCATGCAGGCCTGACAATCATCGGCATCGCTGCGCATTCCAGCGCTGCACAAAGCGTGCGCAACGCCGCCACGATCGGTGGCGCCATTGCCGCCACAGTCTCCTCCGCCGATACGGTGTCACCGCTGGTGACGGCTCTGCTGGCGTGCAACGCCGAAATCGTCGTCTACGGCCTGCGCCCGCGAAACAGCACCAAAGACGCCGACGTTTACCAGACTCTGCCGCTGAGCGGATTTTTGTCTTACGGTGCCGGTCTGCTCGAGCAGGGAGCGTTAATCACAGAAGTACGCATCATGCGGCCCAGCGACGACACACGATCGGCCTACGAACGCATCGGCCGAACGCCGCGTGACTATCCCATTGTTTGTGCGGCAGTGCAGTTTGCGACGAAGAATGGCGTAGTCGGCAATCTGCGTGCTGCCGTCGGTGGCGCCGGCGCAACACCCGTTCGACTGACGCGGTTCGAACTTGGCGTCGAAAAGAAATATCTCGGTGAATTTCTCGATGCCGAGCTGAATGCAGCAGTGGAGCTGCTTGCACCAATCGGAGATTTCCTCGGAACGGCGGAATATCGACAGTCTATGGCGCGTGTGCTGACGCGCCGCGCCATGATGTCAATTGCAGCGTGAACTGAGTGTGAACCTATATGAATCCATTGTTGCTGGCTGCACAAATGCAGGAACGCGGACAAGCCTGCGCGTTGTGCACAGTGGTGCGCGCATCCGGCAGCGTGCCCAGACATGAAGGCTCACGCATGCTGGTGGCGCCCAACGGAGCGCTGCTGGCCGGCACAGTCGGTGGCGGCGAAATGGAAAAGCGCATCGTGGACAAAGCCGTCGAAGCAATTCGCGATGGGCGCCCACGCATGGAAACGTTCACGCTCGTAAATCCGCGCGAGGGCGATCCGGGAGTGTGCGGCGGATCCGTCGACGTGTTCATCGAGTCGCTGGCTCCCGCGCCAATTTTGCTGGTGATCGGCGCAGGCCACGTCGGCCGCGCACTGGTGCATCTGGGCAAATGGGCGGGGTTCTCAGTCATCGTGGCAGATGATCGAACCGAATTGTGCAATGCTGAACAGTGCCCCGGCGCCGATCAATACCTGGCTGGAAATTTTATTGCGCTGCTGGACGAGCACGTGTTGACGAAGCGCACCTATGCCGCGCTGGTCACCCGCAGCTACGCACAAGACGTGCGCGTGCTGCCACTGCTGCTTACGGCTGAAATGCCCTACATCGGTGTGATGGGAAGCAGGCGACGATGGCTCTCTGCGACGCAGGAACTCCAGACTGCGGGCATTTCTGTTGAGTCGATCGCGGCCGTGCACGCACCGATCGGTCTTGAACTTCAGGCAGAAACACCGGAAGAAATCGCCATCAGCATCATGGCACAAATCGTTGCACAGCGGCGCGGCGGCGATGGACGCGCGATGGAGAAATCTTGACAACGATTGTGCAGGCTCGCCATCTGCTTCGCCTGGCACTCACGGGAATTTCCATTGGCGCGCTGCTGATGACGGCATGCAGCTTGCAGACGCCGACGGAGACGCAGGCCGCGGCAATCGGCACTCCAGGCAGCGTCTGGATTCCTGCTGTAAGTGTGCTGGCTGTGACAAAAACATCGCCTCCAACGACAGCGACGCCAATTCCAACTTCAAGTCCAGCACCGACGCCGACGGCTGCTCCTGTGGCATGGGCCCGAACGCTGACGATCAATGGAGCCCAGATTGCAGTGAGCGTTCGCGGCAAAAAATCTTCCCTGCCGATGCTGCTCGTCATCCATGGCGGGCCGGGCTATGCGATGAGCGATCTGCTGCATGCGCGGATACCTGAACTGGAGAATGATTTTCTCGTCGTCGATTACGACCAGCGCGGCGCCGGACTGTCCTATCGTTCGGACATTGACCCAGCCACGATGACGCTCGCGCAGTTCGTCGAGGACGCCGACTCGGTGCGGCAACACGTACTGAGCCAGTTTGGCTTATCGTCCGCAACGAAAGCATACGTCATGGGCCACTCGATGGGCACGATGATCGGCCTCGATCTGGTGGCAAAGTATCCGACGCACTACGCGGCGTACATCGGAGTCGGCCAGGTCGTCCAGGTCGCTGAAAACGCACAGCAGAGTTACGATTTCGCGCTGAGCGAAGCCAAAAAGGCAGGCAACACGGCGGCGATCACAGCGCTGGAATGTGTCGGCCGCCCATCCGATGACTGGCAGTTCGACAACCCTTCCGAAAATCTCGGGTGTGACTCGAGCGCAGATGGGTTCGAGGTGACAAACGAATGGATGGGATATTTCGGCGGCGACGTATATGGGCAACACGGTTCGGAAAGCGTCGAAAACGCGATCTTCGCCATTCCCGCATATCAGAATGCGCTTACGCAGTGGAACGAAGGGATCGACTTTTCACAGACACTTTTCAACGATCCGAAAATTCCAGTTTGGGATGCGCGGACGATGCATCGCAGCGCTGCGGTGCCGCTGTACTTCTTCATGGGACGGCATGATTACGACACCCCTGCCCCGCTTGCCGCGGCTTACGACGCCGTTGTCACGAGTACACATCAGCTGATCTGGTTCGAGAACAGCGCGCACTTCCCGTTTTTCGAAGAGCCGGCTCTCTTTCGTGCAAAGTTACTCGAAGTGCACAATCGTACGACGGCCACAGCTGCAGTTCGTTCTCCGAAAGCAACGCGGTAAAACTGCAGTCGAGATGCTCACATTCCGCTGCACAACTGGCCTATCGGCCAGTCCTGCGTTAGCCGAAGTTGCAGCATCGCCGGCGAACTTTGCAGCTACACTGCATTTGTCGTTTGCAGTGCTGGAAGCAATCGTATGTATAAGAAAATCCTCGTCCCTCTCGATGGTTCGACCTGGTCGGAAGCAGTTCTGCCGCATGTTCGTGGACTCGCGAAAGAGCAGGCAGCTGAAGTCGATCTGCTGCGCATTTCCACAGCCGCACTGCATGTGTATTCAGAAGTTCCGTTCAACTATGCCGAGTTGATCGAACGTGACATCGCCGACTGCAAGCGCTACGTAGAGACCATCGCAGAAGATCTGCGCAAGGACGGAATTACGGTGGCGACGTCGGTCACCGACGGATATGTAGCCGAAGCGATTTTGGATTTCGCTGAACAAAATAAAGTCGACCTGATCACCATGTCGACCCACGGTCGCAGCGGCATGCGCCGCATGCTGCTCGGCTCAACTGCCGACCGAGTCGTGCATGGTGCAAAGATGCCCGTGCTGCTGGTGCGGCCGGAAGAAGCCAAACAAACCACGAAATAGGGTTCATAGAGTTCATAGGGCTCATAGAGTTCACTGGAACAAAAAAATCGCC
>CAXNFZ010000038.1:0-15082 GCA_964201495.1 Chloroflexota bacterium
AACCCGCGAAACACGCCATCGCCCGCCCCCTTTGGGGGCGGGCGATGGCGTGTTTCGCGGATACCAATTGGGCTTTGCGCACTCCCGTTACTGGGTTACTGGGGTGCATCCGCAGTGAGGGGCAAACAAATTGCGCGCGAACACCTCACCCCTGACCCCTCTCCCCCTGCGATTTCGCTTACGAATCTCCCGTGTCAGGCTCGATGCGGCGCGCGAAATCCTGGCGGAGAGGGGCGGTCGAGCACCGCATGCGTCTGCGCTGACAAGCAATCGAGGTCCGCATCGACGCATCGCGCAGGTGAGCGAAAGGCACAGAAGGAGTTCCAATCGAATCACAGTCGATCCGCCAAAAAGCCTGCGTCTCCGCACCTCCGCTCGCTCCGCGATCTCTGCCCCCAACAGCGGATGCACCCTATCGCCGGGCATCTGGGGTTGGGGGCGAAAATTTCTGCGTGAGGAAAACTCTTCAGCGGCAGAACACAGACATCTCGACGCGGGTGTGCCCGACGTCGAAATGCCTGTGTTTTTGTTAGGCGATTTCGGTGACGAACTGGTCACGTGATCGGCGGACCTTCTTGAGGTTGACCAGCCAGTCGCCTTCTGCCTGGCGATAGCCCAGCGGCATGATGACGACGCTGCGCAGGCCGCGGGCGCTCAGGTTCAAAATCTCATCGAGTGCCTTCGGGTCGAAGCCTTCGATGGGTGTGCTGTCGACTTCTTCGCTGGCGGCGGCGATCAACGCAGCCGACAGGCCGATGTACGCCTGTCGGGCGGCGTGTTCAAAGTTGGTCTGAGCGTCTCGCTTCGGATAGTTCTCCAGAAGGGATTTGCGATAGTTCTCCCAGCCCTCGTTCATATATCCGCGCACCTGATTGGTGAGGTCGAACATCATGTTGATGCGCTCGGGTGTGTAGTTGTCCCATGCAGCGAACACCAGCAGGTGCGAGCAGTCGGTGATCTGTCCCTGGTTCCATGCGATGGGCTTGATGCGTTCGCGTACGGCGGTGCTGGTGACCATGATGATCTCGAACGGCTGCAGGCCGCTGGAGGTCGGCGCGAGCCGTGCGGCTTCGAGAATGCGCTCGACTTTTTCCTGCGGCACAGGTTTGGCCGGATTCATTTTTTTGGTGGCATAGCGCCAGTTGAGTGCTTGTAGCATTTCCATAGGTAAATTTCTGGCGTGAGAACCACTCGGGTTCTACAGGGGTTCAGAATCGGATTGATCGTTTGCGAATTGCACAGGCCATCGTTCATTTGTGTTTTGATTCGTGCTTTGAAACACAGAAGAACGGATGGCCGCCATCCCGAACGCTTTGCTCGATCACGCGATTTTCTCGCTGTCGCGTACTCGGGCAACGCACGGGCGGGAGAAAAATATACGTCAGACACCTGAGAAATCGCAACTACTCAGGCCAGCCGGTTTCCCAACGTGAAATACTGATTTGGGCTCGAGTGGTTACGAAAAATCTGCCAGGCGCCGAAGTTTTTCCTGCGCGTTCTTTGCAGCTTCGCGTGAGACGAATCTGCTGCCGAAGTCCGCGCCTAACGGCGGCTGCAGCGTGGACGGGCGCTCGTATGGTAAAAATCATTCGATGCTTATTTCTTCGCTGACCAACGCGCGTGTGAAGCACGTGGTCGCCCTGAACGACAAAAAACAGCGCGATGCCGACGGCTTGATGCTGATCGAGGGTCATGATCCTCTGGCGATGGCGCTGGAGTGCGGCGTGACTGTGCGCACGGTGTTCGTGTGCCCGGCGCTGCACAAGCCGGCGCACAGCCCGGATGCGCACGCGCGCCTGCTGCAGCGCGCGCGCGACGTCGGCGTGGAAATCCTCGAGGTCAGCGCGCCGGTGTTCGAGAAGATGGCGTATCGCGACGGGCCGGACGGCTGGCTGGCGGTGGCGCCGCGCCCGCCCTTTGCGCTCAATGCGCTGCGCCTGCCGCAGGACCGGCCGCCGCTGCTGCTCGTCGCCGAGCGCGTCGAGAAGCCGGGCAATCTCGGCGCCATGCTGCGCACGTGCGACGCCGCCGGAGTCGATGCATTTATTACTGTCGATCCCGTCGCAGATCTGACGAATCCAAATGTGGTGCGCGCATCGCAGGGCACGCTGTTCAGCATGCAGGTAGCGCAGACCACGTCGCGTGACATGCATGCGTGGCTGCGCACGCACGGCATCATGTCTGTGGCGACGACGCCCAATGACGTTGCAGGCAAGCTGCCGATGCCGTTCACCGAGTTCGACTTTCGGCGGCCGTGCGCAATTCTGATGGGCGAAGAAAAATACGGCCTGACCGCGTTCTGGCTGCAATACGCCGACGCTGCAGTGCGCATCCCGATGTTCGGCCGCATCAATTCACTGAACGTCGCCACGTCGGCGGCGCTGGTGATCTATGAAGCGGTCAGGCAGAGAGGATAGGCTTTCAGATTTCGTAACTACTCAGGCCGGTCTATTTCTCGTCGCGAAACACGCTGTGCCTCCTCCCGAAGGGAGGAGGCACAGCGTGTTTCGCAGGAAATATCGATTGAGGCCTGAGTAGTTACCAGATTTCAGATTTCAGATTTCGTAACTACTCAGGCCATCTACTTTTCCAACGCGCGTTTCGTGGGAAATACTGATTTAGGCCTGAGTAGTTACCGGATTTCAGATTTGAAATTTAAAATCTGAAATCTGAAATGAAAAAAGTTTTGTTTATGGGCACACCGCAGTTTGCGGTGCCTTCCCTGGCGGCGCTGCTGGAAGCGCACGACGTCGTTGCGGTGGTGACGCAGCCGGATGCGCCGGCCGGGCGCGGCAAGGCGCTGGCGGCGTCGCCGGTGAAGCAGCTGGCTGTGTCGCGCGGCGTGCCGGTGCTGCAGCCGCCGTCGCTCAAGCCGTCGGAAGTCGTCGAGGAGTTGCGCGCGTACAAGCCGGACGTGATCGTGGTTGCGGCGTTCGGGCAAATTCTGCGCCGCGATGTGCTCGACCTGCCGCCGCACAAGTGCATCAATGTGCATGCGTCGCTGCTGCCGCGCTGGCGCGGTGCCGCGCCAATTAATGCGGCGATTGCCGCGGGCGACACGACGACCGGCGTGACGATTATGCTGATGGAGGCCGGCCTCGATTCCGGGCCGATGTTGTCGCAGCGCGAAATTCGCATTGGGCCGGATGACACGGCTGGGGCGCTCACGGAAGTGCTGTCACACGTCGGTGCTGAGCTGCTCGTCGAGACGCTGCCCGGCTGGCTCGACGGCAGCATTCGGCCGAAGCAGCAGAACGAAGCGCTGGTGACGTTCGCTCCGCGCATGACGAAAGAGCAGGGCCGCATCGACTGGTCACGTCGCGCTGATGATATCGAGCGGCATGTGCGCGCCATGACGCCATGGCCGTCGGCGTTCACCCGCTGGAACGGCATGCAGCTGAAGATCGTGCGTGCGCGCATGGCGAGCGGCGAACTGCCCAGCAAAGCGTCGAACGGCGCGGTCATCGCCGACTACAACCAGTGTTTCGTGCAATGCGGCGACGGACTGCTGCAGCTGTTCGAAGTGCAGCTGGAGGGCAAGAAGCCGATGCTCATCGACGTGTTCCTGCGTGGACACGGCGCATTTTCAGCGGCGGTGCTGGGGTAGAAGAAAGTGGGGAGTGCGCAAAGCCCAATTGGTATCCGCGAAACACGCCATCGCCCGCCCCCTTTGGGGGCGGGCGATGGCGTGTTTCGCGGGAAATACTGATTTAGGCCTGAGTAATTACGAGTAATCAGACCTGGGTCTCTATTTCATGGAGACTATCTACTATCACTATCCACCATCACTCTCCACTTACATCAGGTACGCCACGCCGATGGCGCCCGGGCCGGAGTGCGCGGCGATGGCCGGGCCGGCTTCGACGATCAGAGGCTTCTTCGTATTCAGCGCGGTTGTGAGTTCGTTCGCCAGCTGTTCGGCAGCTGCCGGTGCTGCGGCGTGAATGATCGCGACCCTGGCGTTCGGCACGTTTGCCAGATCGCCGACCACGATTTCCTTGAGGCGGGCGAGCGCCTTACTCATCGTGCGCACGCGCTCGAGCGGTTCGAGCTTGCCGTTCTTCACGGTGAGGATCGGCTTCATCTGCAGCAGGCCGCCGAGGAACGCCTGTGCGTTGCTGGCGCGTCCGCCGCGCTTTAGATTTTCGAGCGTGTCGAAGATCACGTGCATGCGTACGCGTGGGATCATCGCCTCGATGCCGGCCTTGACTTCCGCCAGCGACTTGCCTGCGTCGATCAGGCGGCGCGCTTCCTCAATGAACAGGGCCTCGCCGGCGCTGATCGAGCGAGTGTCGATCACCACGATCTTCGGATCGCCGTCGACCAACTGTGCCGCAGATTCGGCGCTGGCGATGGTGCCGCTCAGGTCGCGCGAAATGTGCAGCGAAATCACTTCGTCGCCCTTGAGCTTTTCGTACTCGTCCTTGAAGTCGCCGATCGAAGGGGCTGACGTCTTCGGAAAATTCGAATTGGTCTTCAGCATTTCGTGAAACTCGGGGATGCCGAGTTCGACGATCGTGCGATAGCTTTTGTCGCCGAAGCTGACGTAGGTGTAGCCGATGCCGCTCACGCCGAGTGCCTTCGCCTGTTCCTCATTAAGATCTGCGTTTGAGTCTGTCACGATTCGTATCATTGTTGTGTCTCCTGAACCTTCCTGGATGGTGTTGCGCTGAGCTGCTGCGAATGCGCGGAATTATCACGGAATTTGCCGATGTATAGAGGATCGTGAGAATTGTCGGCGTTGTTCGGGGTGCTGGAACACCCGGTATCATCGCCGAACGTGTCCTCTGGAACCCATCGCCTGCTGCCATTGATTCTGGCGCTGTACTTGTGCGCAGCCGTGCTCTATGCCGTGACGGCGCCGCTGCTCGACGTATCGGATGAGCCGCGGCATTACGCGTATGTTCATCATCTGGCGAACGGTGGAGCGCTTCCGGTTCAGCGCATCGGGCAGGACGAGCGTGATGCGCCGTGGCATCAGGAAGGCAGTCAGCCGCCCTTGTACTACGCGCTCATGTCGCTGCTGGTGCGACCGATTGACCGCAGCGATTTCGTTCAGTTCTGGCAATTCAATCCGCATGCGCAGCTCGGCCGCGCCGATTCGACACATAACCTGAATCAAATGCTGCACAGCGAGGCGGAGCGTTTTCCGTGGCACGGCACCGCTCTGGCGGTGATGCTGATTCGCTTCGTCAGTGCGGCGTTTGGCGCCGTCGCCGTCGTCTGTGCGTACGGCATCGCCCGCGAATTTCGCCTGGGTGACGCGCGTTTGCCGGTGCTGGCGGCGGCGCTCGTGGCGTTCAACCCGATGTTCGTGCACATCATGGCGTCGGTGAACAACGACACGCTGGCTGCGGCGCTGTCGTCGCTGTCGCTGTGGCTCGGTGCGCGCCTGCTGCGGCGCGGCGCCGATCTGCGCACGGCGCTTTTGCTCGGCGTGGTTTTGGGAGGTGCGGCGCTGACGAAGGCGTCGGGGCTGGCGCTGGCGATTTCCGTGCCGGCATTCGTGCTGTGGGGTGAATTGCGTCGGCGTGCGCCGCTGCGCCGATTGGTCATCGTTGCGCTTGCCCTCGCACTGCCGATCGCCGCACTCGCCGGCTGGTTCTATGCGCGCAACTGGCTGCTCTACGGCGACCCGACCGGCACGCAGATGATGGCCGCCATCGCCGGCCCGCGCATTCCGAATGCGACGCTGTTCGAGATCGCCGGCGAGTGGCGCAGTTTCCTGACCGCCTACATCGGCATGTTCGGCGCAGTGAACATCCCCATTCCGCAGTGGATGTACGCTGCGTTCGAAATCGTGCTCGTTGCGGCCGGCGTCGGCCTGCTGCTGGAAATTCGCGACGCGCGGCGCGCGCGCCCGGATGCTGCCGGTGCGTGGATCGCACTGTTGTGCGCTGCTGCGCTCGCCGTCGCCTTTGCGGCGCTGCTGCGCTGGACATCGATCACGCTCGCCAGCCAGGGGCGGCTGCTGTTCCCGGTGATCGCGGCGATTGCGCTGCTGCTGGCGACTGGCTTGCTGCGCCTGCAGGCGCTGGCGCGCACACCGTGGCCGACGCGCGTGGTGATGGCAGCGCTTGCTGTGCTGACGTTCGTTTCTCCCTTCGCCTACCTGCGGCCGGCGTATGCCGAGCCGGTGCGGCTGGCGGCCGAAGCAGATCTGCCCACCGACTTCACACGCACCGAGCTGCGCTACGCCGACGCCGTGCGCTGGATCGGGTTCAAGGTGAACACCCCGCGCCAGCGCGTTGCGCAGGGTGAACTTCTCGACGTGACGCTCTACTGGCAGCCACTGCGGCCGATCGAGCGCAACCTCAGCACGTTCGTGAAACTCTTCGGTCCGGACGACATCGAACTCGTCGGCATTGACACGTATCCTGGTGGCGGGATGTATCAGACCACACGCTGGCGGGCGGGTGAGATCATCGCCGACCGATATCGGCTGCGGATTCCCGAGCGCGTGACGCAGACGCTGCCGGCGCTGCTGCGGCTGGACGTCGGTTTCTACGATTTTGTGGTTGGCCCGGTCGATGGACTGCTGGCGACGTACGACGGCTCCGGCGCGCCGACGGGTCGGCAGCGTTATGCGGCAGCGTCGCTGGCGGGAGCGGCGGTGGGCGAGCCAGCAGTTGCTGGGCTGCCGTATGTGAGTGCGGCGGCGGCGCAGGCCGAAGCGCGGCGGGTAGACGAGCGCACGGTTGAACTCGACGTGTTGTGGAGCGTGACAGCGGATATCGACGCTGAGTACACCGTGTTCGCGCATCTGTTTGACGCGCAGGGCAACAAGGTGGGGCAGGGAGACGGCCCGGCGGTGGGCGGTGAGTTTCCGGTGCGCTGGTGGAGGCGCGGCGATCGGGTGCGTGATGTGCGGCGCATCGTGGTGGACCGTGACCTGGCGCCCGGTGTGTACACGGTGAAATTCGGGCTATATCGCCCGGAAGGTGCGTTCGAACGCATGCCGGCGTTTGACGCGGTCGGCAAGTTGTTGCCGGAGAGCGCGATTGTTGTCGTCGTCGTTGTTATGCAGTACCCGTCTTCTTAGAAGACGGGTACTGCATAACAACAACCAGAGGTGTTGTAGTAATGAGATTGCTTGAGTGGGGATTTCTTGTTTCGCTGGTCGTGGCGTGGATTATTGAGATGCGGCTCCGACCGAGCGGAGCGGCGCGCGTGGCGATTGTGGTTGCGCCGGTGGTGGTGCTAATCGCGCATGTGCTCATCGAGGGAGTGCGCTGGCAGCTTGTGCCGGCTTACCTCGGCGTCGTGTTTTACGAAACTCGTCTCCTTAGAAAGTGGGTTTCGTTTAGCACTTTTCTGTCAGGGGTGCTGGCCGTGTTTGGCATGGCGCTCGGCATACTTTTCCCCGTGCCAGATCTGCCGCTGCTGAGTGGGCCATACGCTATCGGCACATTGTCTTTTGACGCAACTGACGCTGCACGCGAAGAGGTATTCACCCCCGAGAGCGGCGATATGCGGCGTGTGGCAGTCCAGATGTGGTACCCGGCTGAAGCGCAGCCGGGCGTGCGCCGGGCGCCGTGGCTGGCGCGCGCAGACGTGATGGGGCCGGCGATTGCCATGTGGGTGGATCTGCCCATGTTTGCGTTCAGCCATGCCGGCCTGATTCAGGGCAATGCTGTTGCTGACGCGCCGTGGAGCGTCGCTCAGTCGAAGTGGCCGGTGCTGATTTACTCGCACGGCTGGGGTGGCTTTCGCCAGATCAACGCCACCCAGAGTGAGGCGCTTGCGAGCCATGGCTATATTGTGGTGTCGATCGATCATCCGTATGGTGCACTGGCTGCGACATTCACCGATGGCACCGTCATCTTAAACAAGCTCAGCCTGTTGCCGAAGAGCGACACGCCGGAGTTTATGCCGGCTGCGCAGCTGATTGAGGACGTCTATGCGCGCGACGTGACTTTCGTGCTCGACGAACTCGAACGCCGCAATGCCGGAGCTGCGCCGCTGGCCGGCCGCTTTGATATGGAGCGCGTCGGATTTTTCGGCCACAGCACAGGCGGTGGCGCGGTTGTCATCGCCTGCGTGCGTGACCAGCGCTGTAAAGCGATTGTCGGACAGGACGCCTGGATCGAACCCGTGCCGGACGAGATGATCGCGGCCGGCCTCGATCGGCCGGCGCTGTATCTGGTCAGTGAAGAATGGATCGGCGACGAGAACGACGCAATGCTCAACCGTTTCATCGATGTGTCGACTGGTGTGCAGCAGCGGGTTTTCATCCCAGGCGCCGCACATTACGACTTCACCCTGATCCCGCTGTTTTCGCCGCTGGCGCCATATCTGGGGCTGAGAGGCCCGATCCCCGCCGACGAAGTGATGCCGCTGATCAATGGGGAGATGCTGCGTTTTTACGAGCGCGCGCTGAAGTGAGCGGCGGAGCAGGAGATAGGGGATAGGGGATAGGAGAGAGGGGAGAGGGGAGAGGGCTTGACCATAATCCCTGTCCCCTATCCCCTATTCCCTTATTACTACGCCGCCCGATACTCGCCCTCGACGACGCCATCGTCGTCCCTGGGCGGTTCGCCCGAACCGGCGTCCGACTGCGTTGCGGCGCCGATTTTCTGTGCGGTGGCCATGAGCGCGTCGGCCGTGCGGCGAATGCGATCGATGTCATCCGACTTGAGCGCAGCGCGCAAGTCGTTGATCTGCGCTTCGGCGTCGGCGCGTTCGGCGCCGCCGACCTTGTCGCCGGCGTCGCGCATGAGCTTCTCGACCTGATAGATCGCCTGGTCGCCGGCGTTGCGCGCATCGGCGAGTTCCTTGCGCCGGGTGTCGGCGGCGGCATTTGACTGCGCCTCGTTCACCATGCGTTCGATGTCCTGCTTATTCAGGTTCGTGCTGGCGGTGATTGAGATGCGCTGTTCCTTGCCGGTGGCCTTGTCCTTCGCGCTGACGGCCAGGATACCGTTCGCATCGATGTCGAAGGTCACCTCGATCTGCGGCACGCCGCGCGGCGCAGGCGGCAGGCCTTCCAGCCGGAACTGGCCGAGCAGCATGTTGTCCGCCGCCATTGGTCGTTCGCCCTGACAGATTTTCACGTCGACCGCGCTCTGGCTGTCCTCGGCCGTCGAGAAGATTTCCGTCTTCCTGACCGGGATCGTGGTGTTGCGCGCGATCATCGGCGTGGCCACGCCGCCCATCGTCTCGATGCTCAGCGACAGCGGCGTGACATCGAGCAGCAGCACGTCCTTGACCTCGCCGCCGAGCACGCCGCCCTGGATCGCTGCGCCGACGGCCACGACTTCGTCCGGATTGACGCTCTTGTTCGGCTCCTTGCCAGTGAGCTGGCGCACGAGATTCTGCACCATCGGCATGCGCGTGGCGCCGCCGACGAGCACGATTTCATCGATGTCGGTCATCTTCAGGCTTGCGTCCTTCATCGCCTGTTCGACCGGAGTGCGCAGGCGAGCGACCAGCTTGTCGGCGAGCTGCTCGAACCTGGCGCGCGTGAGCTTCATCATCAAATGCCTGGGACCGTTTGCATCGGCCGTGACATACGGCAGGTTGATCTCGGTCTCGAGCATCGACGAGAGCTCGATCTTGGCTTTTTCAGCCGATTCGCGCAGACGCTGGAGTGCCTGACGGTCGGCGTGCAGATCGATGCCCTGTTCCTTGCGGAACTCGGCGATCATCCAGTCCATGATCGCGTCGTCCCAGTCGTCGCCGCCGAGGTGAGTGTCGCCGTTGGTGGCCTTTACTTCGACCACGCCGTCGCCGACTTCGAGCACGGACACGTCGAACGTGCCGCCGCCGAGGTCGAAGACGAGAATCGTCTCGTCGGTTTTCTTGTCGAGGCCGTAGGCGAGTGCGGCAGCCGTCGGCTCATTGATGATGCGCAGCACTTCGAGGCCGGCAATCTGGCCGGCGTCCTTGGTGGCCTGGCGCTGTGCATCGTTGAAATACGCCGGCACGGTGATGACCGCCTGCGTGACAGGTTCGCCGAGATACGCTTCGGCGTCGGCCTTCAGCTTGGCCAGCACCATGGCGCTGATTTCCTGCGGCGTATAGGTCTTGTTCGTGGCGGCGATGCGCACGCGCGTGTCGTTGGTCGGACCAGCGACGATGGCGTAGGGCACGCGCTTCGTTTCGGCGGCGACCTCGTCTGCGCGGCGGCCAATGAAGCGCTTGATGGAGAAGACTGTGTTCTCCGGGTTGATCACCGCCTGCCGCTTGGCGGCCTGACCAACGATGCGCTCCCCGTCCTTCTTGAAGCCGACGACCGATGGAACGATGCTGCCGCCTTCGGCGGTCGGGATGACGGTGGGGATGCCCCCTTCGAGAACGGCGACGACGCTGTTGGTCGTGCCCAGATCGATGCCTACGATTTTTCCGTTCTTGCCCATGATTTTCTCCTGGATATTCTTCGTGAACAGCTTGCCGTTCGGCAAGCCATTGCATGTTGATGATCAACGAACGAAGATCAGGGTAGGGCGTGAACGTCGGAGAAACGTAGACGGTGCGTTAGAGAAATATTGGAGCGCCGCCGGCCTACTTAATCAGGCCCATGCGGTGCATCCATTCGACGCGCTGCTGCACGTAGTCGAGCGCAATGGATTCCTGCTTGGCGAACGCCGGCCAGTCCGGCAGGCCGAGGCGTGCGTTCTTAATCGCTTCGATGATGGACTTCTCGAGCTTGGTGAGTTTGACCATGCGACGAAGAATACCACCTAACGAATGCGACGAATGCCCTCGGGCATGCTGACCATTACAATCTCTTCTGAATGCACCTCAAATCCCTGACGCTCAACGGATACAAGACCTTCGCCAGCAAGGCTCAATTCGAGTTTGGACTGGGCATCACCTGCATCATCGGCCCGAACGGCAGCGGCAAGAGCAACATTGCCGACGGTATTCGCTGGGCGCTGGGAGAGCAGCAGTTTTCGCTGTTGCGGGGCAAGCGCACAGACGACATGATTTTCAGCGGCAGCGCCAGGCGCCCGCGCGCGAGCATGGCCGAAGTGCTGCTGACGTTCGACAACTCGGACGGCTTCTTTCCGATCGAATTTAACGAAATCGAAATCGGACGGCGAGCATTCCGTGACGGTGCGAACGAGTACATTCTGAACGGCAATCGCGTGCGCCTGCGCGATGTGAGCGACATGCTCGGCCACAGCGGTTTGGCGGAGCGCACCTACACGGTGATCGGCCAGGGCCTCGTCGACAACGCGCTGGCACAGAAGCCTGAAGAGCGCCGCGCGCTTTTTGAGGAAGCGGCAGGCATTGCGGCGTATCGCGACCGGCGCGAAGATGCGCTGCGCAAGCTCGATGAGACGCGCCACAACCTCGAGCGCGCGCGCGATATTCTGAGCGAAATCACGCCGCGCCTGAACAGCCTCGAGCGGCAGGCTGCGCGCGCGCGTCAGTTTCAATCGCTGAAGGCCGAGCTCGACGAGCTGACCAAGCGCTACTTCGGTTATTACTACCGGCGCGTGCTGCAAAGTATTGTCGACGCGGTGATGGTGCGAGATCGCGCGCAGCAGATCGCAGCAGATGCGCTGGCGTCCGTGAATGCGCTCGACGCTGCGGCCGAAGAGCTGCGTGCGCAGCGCCGGGCGCTTGCCACATCTGCGGCTGAAATTCAACCGCGCCGCGACGCCGCACGCCGCGCGAGCGAAGCGGCGTCGCGCAACGTCGCTGTGCTGCGCGAGCGGCGCGATGCCGCCGAGGCGCAGGTGGTGCGCGCGCAGCGCGACCTCGACGAGTATGTCGCGGCAATCGATGGCGCCGGCCTGCGTGCGAATGCGGCGACGATGCTGATCGCCACAGCGCGGGCGGACTGGTTCTCGCGCCGTGCTGACCTTGAGCGCACGCAGCTTGCTTCCTCCGGCGACCGCGCGGCGAAGGAGCAGCTCGAGGCTCAGCGCGACGCGGCACGTCAGAGATTGATCGCCACCGGCGCTGCCGTCGTGGGGGCGCAGCGTCAGATCGCGGCTGCGCGCGAGCGGCAGACTGGGCTGCGCCGACGCTATGCGTCGCTCGAGCAGCTGGCGGCGCAGGCGGTCGAGCAGCGTGATGCTGAGCTGGCGCGGCGGGCGCAGATGAGCGCCGCGACCGAAGAGGCCGTGCGCCGAATGGCGACGCTCGAGGCGCGCGTGGCGCGCGCGAACGAGGTGCTGCAGCAGACGACCGCGGCATTGAATGCGGCGCAGTCCGCGCTGGCGGCTGCCGATGCAGAGGAGAAGCTCACCGAGCGATTCAAGCGCTTCGCGGAGATGCGCACGCAGCAGAGCGCCGACGACCTGGCGCAGGCGCTGATCGATTCACGCGTGGTCGAAGTGCGCGGCACGTTAAAAAAATTCATTCAGGTATTGCCCGGAGATTTGAAGGCGGTCGAAGCAGCGCTGGGCGATCTGCTGCATGCGGTGGTTATCCCTGGCGATTCGCCGGAGGCTGGCGCGTTGAATTTGAATCGGGTGCGCACGTGGCTGACGCAGCGCGGCAACGGGCGGCTGGTGGTGATCCCGGACATGCTGCGCGTGATCGACGAAGAGCGAGCGCAGCAGGACGTGGCGCTGGCTGAATTTGCGCGCGGGCGAGGTGCGCGGCGCCTGCTCGATTCGATTCAGGCGCCCGAGACGCTGCAGCCGGTGCTGCAGATGCTGGCTGGTGGCGCATTCATTGCGCGCGACCTGGCGGCCGCGCGCGAGCTGGCGCGTGAGCTCGTGGACGGCTGCGTGGTGGTGACGCGAGACGGCGAGGCGGCGTATCCGGTCGGGACGCTGATGCTGCCGGCGGGCGAGCGCGCGTCGCAGAAGATGGGTGTGGAGATGCCGGAGGAAGAAATCGCCGGGCTGCCCGATCCGGAGACGGCGCGCAAGAATCGTGAGGCGGCGCAGGCGGCGGTGCTTGCGGCGCAGCGCGCGCGGGGTGCGGCGAAGTCCGAGCTTGATGAAGCGCAGCGGGCGCGGGATGCGCAGGCGCGTGATGACGCAGCGCGCCGTCGCCAGGCGGAAGAGCACGGACGCCGGGCTGAGCGCACCGACGAGCAGTTGAACACGCTGCGCAACGACGCACAGAATGTCGAAGCCGAGATCGCTGCGATCGACATTCAGATGAACGAGCTGAATGATGAGCTGACGCGGCAGCAGGCGGCCCAGGTGCAGATGCAGGGCGAAGTGCAGGAATACGAGGCGCAGTTGAGCGCAGTCATGGCGGGTGGCTGGTTCGAAGCGGTGCGCAGCGCACAGAATGCTGTGGTGCTGTCGCAGGCTTCGGTGAAGAGCGGCGAGCAGATGGTGACCGAGCGGCTGAATGCCCAGCGCAGCGCGGCGGCGCAGCGTGAGACGCGGGCGCAGCGCGTGGCCGATGCCAGGACGCAACGTGGGCAGGTGCACCTCGAGTTGGAGACGACGATTGCATTGGCAGCGAAAGCCGAGTCGGCGTGGAATGCAGCGGAAGCGGAATTGACGCCGGTGATTGCGCAGATGGCTGAGGTCGATCGCCTGCTGAATGAACAGGATGTGCGCCGGCGCGACGCCGAGCGCGGCTTGCGCGAATGCGATGTGCGATTGAACGCAGCATCGCTCGAACTTGCGCGCAACAACGATGCGTTGGAGACGATGCGCGCCCGAGCGGCGGAGATGATCGCTGTCGAGGCATCGGCCGAAGCGGAAGCATCGGCCGATGCTGATGCCGCAGCGGCGGGCGACCTCGCGCCGCAGGATCCGGCCATAGCGGTGGATCCGGTCGAAGATTTTCTGAGCGGGCTGCCGGAAGTGGATCAGCTGCCGGGCGGGCTGGAAGATCGCATGAACCAGCTGCGCGGGCAGATCAAGCGGCTGGGTGCGATCAATCTGGAAGCGCAGGCGGAGTACGACGAGCTGAAGACGCGTTTCGATTTCATCACTGAGCAGAGCACCGACCTGACGCAGGCGTCGGACCAGCTGCGGCAGGTGATTGCCGAACTGAACGACGTGATGAAAGTGACGTTCCAGCAGACATTCGACGCGATCAGCGAAGCGTTTCAGGGGACATTCAAAGTATTGTTCGGCGGAGGACAGGCGAAGCTGACGCTGGTGAATGCGGACAACATCGACGAGGCGGGTGTGGAGATTCAGGCGCAGCCGCCGGGAAAGCGCCCGCAGTCGCTGGCGCTGCTGTCGGGTGGCGAGCGTTCGTTGACGGCGACGGCGTTGTTGTTCGCCATTTTGCAGGTGAAGCCAACGCCCTTCTGTGTGCTGGACGAAGTCGATGCGGCGCTGGATGAATCGAACGTCGGACGTTTTCGTTCGATGGTGGAAAGCCTGAGTGATCAGACGCAGTTCATCATCATCACGCACAACCGCCGCACAGTGGAGGCGGCGAGCATGATCTACGGCATCTCGATGGCGGCAGACGGCGCGAGCACGGTGCTGAGCTTGAAGCTGGAAGAGATTGCGGATAGGAAATAGAGTGGAGAGCGGATAGTAGATAGTGATAGTAGATAGTGATAGTGGATAGTGATAGTGGATAGTGGATAGTGATAGTGGATAGTGATAGTGGGGAGTGAGTGGGGAATAGGACGAATAGGAATGTGAGCGCGCTTATGAACATCGTAATTGGGGCGGGGCTGGGCGGGTTGAGTGCGGCGATCACGCTTGCGGCGCGCGGCGAGCGCGTGATCGTGTATGAGCAGCTCGATCGGCCGGGCGGCAAGATGGGCGAGTATGAAGCCGACGGGTTTCGCTGGGACACCGGCCCGTCGGTGCTGACGATGCGCGATGTGTACGAGGACTTGTTCGCTGCGGCCGGCCGGCGCTTCGAGGATTACGTCGAGCTGGCGCCGCTCGACCCGGTGACGCGCTACTTCTGGCGCGACGGCGCGGTGCTGGATGCGACGGCCGATCGCGTCGAGATGCGCCGGCGCATCGGCCGATTCAGCCCGGCCGACGCAGATCATTACGACGCGTTCATGGACTACGCGGCTGAGATCTTCGCCACGGTGAAGGAGCCGTTTTTGTATCGGCGCAAGCCGGCGATGCGCGATCTGCTCAAGCTGCCGTTGCGCGATGTGTTGAAGATTGATGCGTTGCGCACGATGAGCCGTTCGACCGACGCGGCATTTCGTGATCGGCGACTGCGGCAGTTG
>CAXNFZ010000039.1:0-14924 GCA_964201495.1 Chloroflexota bacterium
ACTACTCAGGCCATCCATTTTCCAACGCGAAACGCGCTATTCCTTCCCCCGAAGGGGGAAGGAATAGCGCGTTTCGCGGGAAATACTGATTTGGGCCTGAGTAGTTACCACCAGCATGATTCGAGCTCATCCAACGAAATCTCGAGCAGTCACGTCCATGCAAATCATGCAAATAAAAAGGGCATCTTTCGATGCCCTTTTCATCGCACTACTCAGCAGATTGAACCGTCTCTCCGAGTTGATAACGACTAAATCGGCGGACTACGATATTTTCTCCGATTTTCAATACCGCGGCGGTGATCATGTCCTTCACCTTTTGCTTGCCGTCCGGATCCTTCACGAAGATCTGTTCCATCAGGCACGTCTCCGCATAGAAAGATTCCATCTTCCCGGCAGCCGCCCGCTCGGCAATGTTCTCTGGCTTGCCCTGCTTGATGATCTCTTCCTTGAACTTCTCCGTCTGCGCTGTGATTTCCGCCGCAGGCACGTCTTCACGCTTGACATAGATCGGCGCACTCGACGCGATCTGAATCGCCACGTTGTGCGCAAGTTCGCGAAATTCCGGGCTGCGCGCCACGAAGTCGGTCTCGCAGTTCACTTCCACCATCACGGCCATACGACCGCCCATGTGGGTGTACACCTCGATCACGCCATCGCTCGCCTCACGGCCGGCCTTCTTTGCAGCGGCCGACAATCCCTTCTCCTGCAGCCAGGCTACCGCCTTGGCGTAGTCGCCGCTGGACGCGTCCAGCGCCTTCTTGCAGTCCATCATGCCTGCGCCGGTTTCTTCGCGCAGCTTCTTCACCTGTTCAGCGGTCGTCGCCATGATTTACGCCCCTTCCTCTGCATCCGGCGTAAACACGCGCGGCATTACTTCCTCGCCTTCCGCCACCGCAGCTTCGCCGGCCGCAGCCTTGTCTTCTGAGCCCGTCATTTCCACGACGTCGTCCGCACCCTTGCGCAGCGCCAGCCCTTCGAGCGCGGCGTTGGCCATCGCTTCGATGATCAGCTTGATCGCACGAATCGCGTCGTCGTTCGACGGAATGATGTAATCAACGCCTTCCGGATCACAGTTCGTGTCCACCATCGCGATCACCGGAATGCCCAGGCGGTTGGCTTCCTTGATGGCGTTGCCCTCGCGACCCACGTCGACGATGAACAGCGCATCCGGCAGACGGCGCATCGTCTTGATGCCGCCCATCTTGCGGTTCAAACGATCGATGTCACGCGTGCGCAGCAGCGCTTCCTTCTTCGTGAAACGCTCCAGCTCGCCGCGCTCCTTCATCGCCTCCAGCTCGGCCATGCGGTCGAGACGACCCTTGATCGTGCGCCAGTTGCTCAGCGTACCGCCCATGAAGCGCTCAGTGATATACGGCTGTCCAGCGCGCGCCGCCTGCGTAGCAATCGGCTCCTGCGCCTGACGCTTCGTGCCCACGAACATGACCGACCCACCTCGTCCCACGAGGTCGCGAATAAAGCCATAAGCATGGTCGATCGCCACGATCGTCTGCTGCAGGTCGATGATGTGCACGCCGTTCCGCTCCGTGAAAATATACGGCTTCATGCGCGGGTTCCAACGCTTGGTACGATGGCCAAAATGCACGCCCGTCTCAAGCAGAGACTTCATTGGTACTACAGACATTTCTTGTTCTCCTTGTTCTTACCCGGTCGAGCCGGGATCCTCTGCACGCTTCCCCCACTCGCGGATCGTGTGATTCCTCACACGACAGGCCGCACAGTGTCGGCGCACATGCGTTTTACCCGCATTGCGGGCGATCGTTATTTTAACCGAACTCCAGATCCACCGACCCACGAAAATTTATGGCGCACCCCGAGCCGCGCCCCAGGCAAGGGTGCTTCCGCAGTTTGGGGTGAATTTCGACCGCAGATTTTCCTCACGCGAAATACCTTTACGGAGACGCGAGGAGCCGCTATAACTACGGGCGCGAGGAGATGCAGCTACGTGCGGCGTTTGTGATCTCGCACCGCGAAGTACGCTTCGATCGGCCGGTTCTTCTGCATGCGCTGTTCACCTGGCTGCGGACTCCACCACGCAGATTTCACAAGCCACGCGCCCGCATCATGAACAGAATGATGAGCAAAATGAATTCACTGCGGCGAATATCTCGAAGCAGCCACTGCGAAGAAGGTGTCGGATGACGAAGAAAACTCGTGGCGTTCTGGCCATCGCAGCGGACCACGCCGACTATGGCCACATGGCGATCAACCTGGCGCGCTCGATTCGCCTGCGTGACCCTCAGCTGCCCCTGGCAATCGCGACGAACCTCGATCCGAACCAGTTTCGTGGAATATACGACTACGTCGTGCCGTGGAAATTCGATCGCTGGCCAGGCCTGCTGTCGAAACTGCAGGCGCCGGAGATGTCGCCTTTCGACGACACGCTTTTCCTCGATGTGGATTTGCTCGTGTACGGGTCTCTGGAGCCGCTGTTCGAGGTGCTGGCGGGAAACTTTTTCTGCGCATTCGACAGCGAACTCAAGCCGAATCGCTGGTTCAAGCGCATGGCGCCGATTCGTGCGCTCGTGCCCGGCGCGGGCAGGCTGTCGCTGATCGGCGCCGCCTACTATTTCGAAAAGGGACCCGCTGCGGATGCAATCTACGCGCGCGCCAAGGAATGGAACGATCGATACGAGGAGCTCGACATTCGCCCCCACCGGGCCGGTCGAAACGAAGAGCCGCTCTTCGCCATGGCGATGTATGAGGCGGGACTGGATGCGCCTGTAATCCAGACGCCGACATCCGCAGTGAATCTCTGTGCGCCGTCTGTCGGTTTCTTCGCGGTGAACGTGATCACTGGTCGTGCCGTTCGTTGTGAGAACGGCGCAGAAGTGAATCAACTGTTCATGCATTTCTGGGGCGACTGGAAAACAAGCTATGAGTATCTGCAGGAGGAGATGCGGCTGCAGATGCATGCGGCACGAAGAGGGCGGAGCGGTTTCTTCGGCACGTTGCGCAGCCTGTGGTCGCTCGGCGAATATTTCGTGCAGTCGCCCCGCAGAATGCTCCGGCTGCGCGCTGCTCTAAGCCTGGTGCGCAGACATCTGTCCTGACGTTGCGTCACTCGATTCATCTGCTGCACGATTTATCCGGCGCACGAGGCGTCTGTCAGCATCCTCACGCACAACACCCGCACACCGGCACCCATGTCTCCGCGGAACACGAGCGCCGCAAGACGCGGTTCATCGACGCACACGCGTGCTGAGCCCCGGGCAACGCTCGCCCAAACGCCCCAGGCAAGGGTGCTTCCGTAGTTTGGGGCGAATTTCATCAGAAGACGCGGAGACTCGTCGATGCACACAGCGATTGTTTGTCAGCGCACACGCTTGCGGGGCTCGACCGCCCCTCTCCGCCAGGATTTCGCGCACTGCATCGAGCCTGACACGGAAGAACGGCAAGCGAAATCGCTGGGGGAGAGGGGTCAGGGGTGAGGTTTTCTCACACAAAAATTTTTGCCCCGAACTCTGAATACCCCCGCGCGCGGGCGCAGAAGGGCGCAAAGAATGCATTCGTTCCTTATAATTCCTCAGGTGCCCTCCCTCACTACGTTCTGCTCCACAGGGTTGTGCAACCGCCTCCGCGTGCTCACCTCCAGCCTGGCGCTCGCAGAAGCGAGCGGGCGAAGCCTGCAAATGCTGTGGCCAACGTCTTCCGAGTGCACGGCTTCATTTCAAAGCCTGTTCACCAACGACTGGCCCGTGATCGATCGTCGTCCACATCAGCTTCCCCATGCCGATCGAATACGCACTTACGACGACCACGAAATCCCGGATCTGCTGACCAGCGACGAAGCAGAGCTGTACGTAGGCGCATACTCCTGGCTCCTGCAGCCGATTCAATTTGCCCATCACACCGCTGCATTCAAACGCACGCAGGAAATCTTCCGCCAGCTGCGCCCAACACCCGCTATCCAGCACGCCGTCGACGACTTCCGCAACGCCCACTTCCGCAGTCGCATGATCGGCGTGCACCTGCGCCGCGGCGATTTCATGCACCTGCGCCCAGACCTGAGCGGCAATACACCCGAAGCCTTCGCCGAAATCGATCGCATCTTGTCCCTCGATCCCGACGCCGGCATCCTGCTCTGCAGCGATGACAACGCCGAAGCACCACCCAGCCAACCTGCACCTCTGCGTGAGGGCCTGCACGACAAGTTCCACAAACGCTACGGCGATCGCGTCGTCTGGACCACACAACACGCCAGGCGGAAGCGCTTCACCCGCAACACCGAACACGCGCTCATCGACCTGTGGCTGCTGCGTTCGACGGACTATTTCATCGGTACGCCGTGGAGCTCATTCTCTGAGCTGGTCACCTTCGCACGCGACGTGCCGTCGGTGCTCGTCTCCGGAGGCACACCGAAGTACCGCCGCACAGAGCGACTGTTGCGTTACACCGGCATGCTGGCCCTCCTGCACGCCGTCAACCACAAACGACGCGGACGCGACGAGCCGACGCCGTTCATCCTGCAGCGTTTGAAAAGGAAGTTCCTCCGCCTGTTGCGCTGGCGGTAAGCGGACAAAGCACACCCTATCCCCTGCTCCCTGTACCCTTGTGAGGCGCATCCCTGACTTGCGCTCATTCAGAACGGATATACAGTGCTCATTCCCATGAGCGACGCACCCGAGACCGCCACACGCCCACAGAAAATCGGCATTCGCGCCATCGCCGAACAAGTGGCGCTCTCGCCCTCCGCAGTCTCGCTCGCCCTGCGCGGCTCCGCCAGCATCCCCGCAGAAACGCGCGCACGGGTGCAGTTCGCCGCCGAACAGCTCAATTACATCCACAAACCACGCCGCACACGCGAACGCCGCGGCCCGCGCAAATATGTCTTCGTGATGGACGACCACGGTGATCGCCCGGTCATGTCCAATCCGTTTTACGGAGAGGTGCTCGCCGGCGCCGAATCGCAGTGCGTCGAGTCGAACGCTTCTCTCTCATTTTGTGTGCTGCGCACCCGGTCGCTCGAATCTCAGACGCTCAACCGCAGTGACATCGACGGAGTGATGCTCGTCGGCCCCTACCCCCCAGCGCTCGTCGCGCGCATCCGCCGCACCACCTGCGCGCCGATCGTGCTGGTCGACAACTGGTTCGCCGGCTGCGCATGCGATTCAGTCATGGCCGACGACTTCGCCGGTGGCTTTCTGATCACGCAGCACCTGATCGAACTCGGTCACACGCGCATCCTCCCGCTCTTCCGCTCCTGGGACAAACGCCCGGCCGAGGCGTTTCTCGAACGGCTGCGCGGCTACAACGCCGCCATGCAGGCCCACCAGCTCGACGCGCTCTCGCCTCTGCTTTTCCCAGACGAGCAACCCAGCCCGCGCCTGCTCGTCTGGATCGCCGAGCGACTGCGCAGCGCTCCTCCCTTCACCGCGCTCATGTGCGCCAACGACACGTTCGCGCTCTACGCACTGCAGGCGCTCGAATACATCGGCCGCCCGGCTCCGAAGTTCACTGCGGTCACCGGATATGATGACCTCATCGTGGCTCACGGATCTTCCCCAGCACTGAGCACCGTTCACAATCATCCACGCGAAATGGGCGCCGTTGCCGTGCGTCGTCTGGCGATGCGCCAGAACGGCGACAACGGCCCGGCTCAACACATTCGGCTGGGCGTCTCTCTCGTCGCGCGCGAAAGCACGCGACTCGCTATTCAGCATGAATCTCTGGCTTGAATCCCGCTCCCACCCACTCCTGGTCGCCCATCGCGGTGCCAGCGCTCACGCTCCGGAAAACACGCTCGGCGCATTCGCCCTCGCCATGCAGCAGCGCGCAGATGCCATCGAACTCGATGTCAAACGCTGCGCCAGCGGCGAAGTCGTCGTCCTGCACGACCACACGGTCGATCGCACCACCAACGGCGCCGGCACAGTCGAATCGCTCACGCTCGCGCAACTGCGCGCGCTCGACGCCGGCAACGGCGAGCACATCCCAACGCTCGACGAAGTGCTCGATCTGATCCGCCCCGATCCCGGCTTCCTGATCAACATCGAGATCACCAACTACGCCACTCCCCGTGACGGTCTCGAAAACGAAGTCGTCGAAGCAGTCCGCCGCCACGAGATCGGCCCGCGCGTGCTCTACTCATCGTTCAATCATCTGCTCATACGCCGTATGTCGCAGCTCGATCCGAACGTGCCCCGCGCGCTGCTCTACTGGGCTGAAGGACCGCTCTACCTCCGCAACGTCTGGCTCAGCCCGTTCATCCGCCACGAATTCCGCCACCCGCATTACGGCATGGTCACCCCGCCCTTCGTGCAGAAAATGCACGCCGCAGGCCGCCGCATCAACGTGTGGACGGTCAACGACGAAACACAGATCCGTCGAATGGCTGCCATGGGCGTCGACGGCATCATCGGCGATTCACCGCTCACGATGCGCCGG
The DNA here is from genome assembly GCA_964201495.1 of Chloroflexota bacterium. Taxonomy (GTDB): domain Bacteria; phylum Chloroflexota; class Anaerolineae; order J036; family Brachytrichaceae; genus CANJQH01. The sequence continues at coordinate 6,406 of CAXNFZ010000039.1, forward strand.
GCGCTGGGAATAGAGTGAGGGGAAAGAGGAGATAGGGGAGAGGAGAAAAGGGAAAGGAGAAAGGGAAGAGCGGAGAGGACAGGATTCGAACCTGCGATGAGTTGCCCCATACGCGCTTTCCAGGCGCGCGCACTAGACCAGACTATGCGACCTCTCCGTGAGAGCCGTGATTATATGTGAAATTGCAATCTCCCACCGTCGGCCGCCCCGGACCATCATCCAATGAATCACAGACTATTTCTCGGCTGTCCGATGTGGAGCCTGAAAAGCTGGGCCGGCCCATTTCTGCCGTCCAGCACCAGGCAGCGTGATTTTCTGCACGAGTATTCGCGCCGGCTGAACTGCGTCGAAGGCAACACGACGTTCTATGCGCTGCCCGACCCCGCACTCGTGGAGCGCTGGCGCGACGACACTCCGGAGGATTTTCGGTTCTGCTTCAAAGTTCCTCAGCGCATCAGCCATGAACTCAAGCTGATCAACGCCGACCAGGAAACGCACGCGCTGCTCGACCGCCTGCACCGCCTCGGCTCGCGCCGCGGCCCGGCATTCCTGCAGCTGCCGCCGTCGTTCGACGCGCGACGACTTCCAGCGCTCCGCAATTTTCTGAATGCCTGGCCGCGCGAGTTCACTCTCGCCGTCGAGCCGCGCCATGCAGATTTTTTCGACGCCGCACATGCCGAGCACGAATTCGACGATCTCCTGCACGAATACGGCGCCGCACGCTGCATCTTCGACACGACCGCGCTTTTCGCACTGCCCGCCTCTCACAGCGCAGATGTGCGCCAGGCTCACGCTGCCAAGCCGCGCTTCCCGCTGCGCCGCCCGCCTGCCGCGCCCTTCACGTTCGTCCGCTTCTGCGGTCAGCCCGACCTCGACGGCACACGTCCCTATTTGTCCGTCTGGGCCGATCACATCGCCGCCGCACTTCATGCCGACGCCGATGTATTTTTCTTTCTGCACTCGCCCGATGACCTCGCCGCCCCGCAGTTCGCCCGCGCTCTTCACGACTTGCTCGCGCGCTCGCTGCCGCTGCCGCCGCTGCCGGATTTCGGAGACGAACAGGGAAGACTTTTCTGAGATTGCACATTACACATTGCACATTACACATTGCACATTGCACATTTCAGATTTCAGATTTCAGATTTCAGATTGAACGTTTCGCATGTCGTACAGCACATCGGTGAGTAACCTGGGGTTCGTTAAACGTGCAATGTGCGATGTGCGATGTGCAATGTGCAATGTGCAATGTGCGATGTGCAATGTGCGATGTGCGATGTGCGATGTGCAATGTGCGATGTGCAATGTGCAATGTGCGATGTGCGATGTGCGATGTGCAATGTGCGATGTGCGATGTGCAATGTGAAATGATCACGCCCTGATCTTCTCCAAATATTCCTCTCGAAAATTCCGCAGCGTGCTCAACACCGGATTCGGCGCCGACTGGCCGAGTCCGCACAGGCTGGTGTGCTTCACCAGGTCGCACAGCGATTCAAGTTTCTCGATATCGCCGACGTGTGCGGTTCCATCCACGAAGTGCGACAACAGCCGATGCATCTGCACCGTGCCCGCCCGGCACGGGATACATTTGCCGCACGATTCGTCCATGCAGAACTCCATGAAGAAGTGCGCCACCTCGACCATGCTCGTCGTATCGTCCATCACGATCATGCCGCCGCTGCCCATGATCGAACCAGCCGCCACCAGCGATTCGTAGTCCACGGACATGTCCAGCTTTTCCTGCGGCAGGCAGCCACCCGAGGGGCCGCCCGTCTGCACTGCCTTGAACGTGCGACCGTCGGGTATGCCGCCGCCGATCTCAAACACGATGTCGCGCAGCGTGATGCCCATCGGCACCTCGATCAAACCCGCATTGACGATGCGACCAGTCAGGGCGAACACTTTGGTACCCTTGCTTTTGGCCGTGCCGATCGAAGCGAACCACTCGGCGCCGTTGTTGACAATCGGCGCAATGTTCGCCAGCGTCTCCACGTTGTTGATCAGCGTCGGGCAGCCCCACAATCCAGATTCAGCTGGGAACGGTGGGCGCGGGCGCGGCGTGCCGCGGTTGCCTTCGACGGACGCCATCAGCGCGGTCTCTTCTCCACATACGAAGGCGCCCGCGCCAAGCCGTATATCGATGTCGAAGCTGAACGAAGTGCCGCAGATATTCCGCCCGAGAAATCCTGCGCGCTGCGCATGGCGAATCGCAGTGCGCATGCGCTTGACCGCCAGGCCGTACTCTGCACGCACGTAGACATATCCCTGCGATGCGCCAATCGCATACGCCGCAATCAGCATGCCCTCGATCACGCGGTGCGGATCGCCCTCCATCACGCCGCGATCCATGAACGCCCCCGGGTCGCCCTCGTCGCCGTTGCACACAACGAAGCGCGTCGGCGCACTCGACCGGCCATGGGCCGCACGCACCGGAACCGGCGATTTGGCCACTGTCGCCCATTTCAGCCCTGTCGGAAATCCTGCGCCGCCGCGGCCGCGCAAACCAGATTTCGTGATCTCGTCCAGCACCTGCGCCGGCGTCATCTCGGTCAGCGCCTTCACCGCCGCTGAATATCCGCCGTGCACGAACACATCCTCGATGCGCTCCGAATCCACCACGCCGCAGTTTTCCAGCACGATTTTCTGCTGCCGCTGAAAGAAGGGCGTGTCGATCGCCAGTCGCAGTCGCTGCACAGGCTGCTGATCGACGATGCCCTCCACGATCGCAGGAACGTCCGCTGGCGTGACCTTCTGATACACGATGCGCTCCGACACATCTGATACGACCCCGTCCGGATTTTCAGGCGGCGGCGGGCGCATGCCCACCACCGGGCCAAGTGCACACAACCCGTCACAGCCGACTTCCTTCACGTGATAGTCACTCTGCAAACCACGCTGCGCGATTTCTTTTTTCAAGTCCGTCGCAATCTGCTCGCTCTGCAAAGCAGCACATGAAGTGCCAGTGCATACATGAATGTGACGCCTGAAGCACGCCTGCGCCTTGCGTTCTACTCTGATCGCCTGAGCAAGTTCTTCACCATTCATGCAATTTTTTCTCCCGCTGATTTTTCCGCCGGCGCTTCTGCCCTCTCGAGCATCGCATGCACCGCGTGCGTCAGTAATTCCGGCGTCTGATTCGCCGCCATCCGGCCGTCGAGCGTCGCCGCCGGCGCAGAAGCGCACGATCCAAAGCAGCGCGCCTGCAGCACGGACAGCCTGCGATCCGGCGTCGTCTTCCCAGCGGTGACCCCGAACTCTTCGTCGAGCGCGCGCAGCAGCAGCGCCGCACCCTTGATGTAGCAGGCCGTTCCGGTGCACACCACGCAGGTGTGTTCACCCTGCGGCTTCAGCGTGAACAGGTTGTAAAACGTCGCTACGCCGTAGACTTTGCTGGCCGGCAGCTTCAGCTTCTGCGCAATCATGCGCAGCACCGCAGGATCAAGAAAGCCATACGACTGCTGCGCCGTGTGCAGCGCCTCGATCAACGCGTTCGCCTGATAGCCATAGCGGCGCATCGCAGCGTCGAGCAGCTTGTAGCGTTTGTCGTTCGAATCCAGGACAGCCATAAGTCCACCTCATCACACAGAACAACACACAGCCGTTCAGGACGGCAGCGTCGTGTGTCCCCACGAATCGAGCATGCGCATGTAGTTCGCACGCACATACGCATCCGGGTTGCGCACGTGCCGCTGGCTCATGCTTCCCACCATCTGCGCCACCGATTCGTATTCATGTTCTTCGAGCCATTCACGCAGCTCACTCACCGTCTGCGCGATGTGCTCCGGCCCATGATGCAGCAGCGCCGACGCCATGAAGGTCACGCACGCGCCGGCCAGCAGCCCCTTCAACACGTCTTCGTACGTGTGCACGCCGCCGGTCACCGCCAGGTCGCATGGCACATGTCCGTGCATCAGCGAAATCCAGCGCAGCGGCAGGCGCAGTTCATCGGACGCGCTCAGGTGCAGCCGATGCGACACTTCGAGATGCTCGATGTCGATGTCGGGCTGGTAGAAGCGGTTGAACAACACCAGGCCGTCGGCGCCGGTCGCAGCGAGCTGGCGCGCCATGTGCATCGGTGCACTGAAAAACGGGCTCAGCTTCATCGACACCGGCACGCGCACGGCGCGCTTCACCTGCGCCAGCACATCCAGATAACGCTGCTCGACTTCCGCCCCCGTCAGGTCCGGATTCGTCGGCAGGTAGTACACGTTCACCTCGATCGCCGACGCACCGGCATCCTGCATCGCGCGCGCGTATTTAATCCAGCCGCCGGTCGTCACTCCGTTCAAACTGCCGATGATCGGTATATTCGTCGCGCGCACGGCTTTCTCCACCAAACCGACGTACTGATCCGCCTCGACACCGTACTGCGCCGTCGTCGGAAAATAACTGAGCGCTTCGGCATGGCTGTCTTCGTGCATGTCCTGATGAAGATGCAGCAGCTGCAGTTCGCGCTCGATCTGCTCTTCGAACAGCGAATACATCACGATCGCCGGAGCGCCGGCGTCTTCGAGCCGCTTGATGCCGTCCAGGCTGGTCGACAGCGGCGACGCCGACGGCACGATCGGGTGCGCCAGTTTCAGGCCGAGGTAAGTTGTTGTGAGATCCATTTCACGTTTCACATTTCACGTTTCACATTGAAGATTGAAGATTGAAGATTGAAGATCAGTGCAATGTGCAATGTGCAATGTGCAATCGCTAGCCCTTCGCCATCGCCTCCACACGCTGCCAGTGCGCCGTCACCTGCGCCTGCGCTTCTTTCATGAAGGCCTCGGCTTCGGCCGGGTGCGCCTGACCAAGCACGCGATAGCGCGTCTCATTCATGGCGTAGTCTTTGAACGCAATCTTCGGCGCCGCTGAGTCGAGCACGAACGGATTCTTGCCCTGCTGCTTCAACAACGGGTTATAGCGATACAACGGCCAGTAACCGCTCTCCACCGCCAGCTTCTGCTGATGCATGCCGCGCGTCATGTCGATGCCGTGCGCGATGCAATGGCTGTAGGCGATGATGAGCGAGCTGCCCGGATACGCCTCAGCCTCCATAAAGGCCTTCACGGTCTGCGCATCATTCGCACCCATCGCCACCTGCGCCACGTAAATGCTGCCGTACGACACCGCCAGCATGCCGAGGTCTTTTTTCGGCGTGTGCTTGCCTGCACTTGCAAATTTCGCCACGGCGCCCAGCGGCGTCGCCTTCGACGCCTGGCCGCCGGTGTTCGAATACACCTCGGTGTCGAGCACCAGCACGTTCAGCTTGCGCCCGCTCGCCAGCACGTGGTCCAGTCCGCCGTAGCCGATGTCGTAGGCCCATCCGTCGCCGCCGACGATCCAGATCGAACGCTTGACCAGCAAGTCCACCAGAGCCGCCAGGTCGAGCAGCTCGGCGCGCACCGGCATCTCGGCAATGCGCACGCGCAGCGCCGCCACGCGCCCACGCTGCGTCGCCACTCCGGATTCGCTGCTCTGGTCGGCTGCAATAATCGCGTCGGCCAGCTCGGCGCCGATCTCTTCGCGCATACGCTTCACAAGGTCGAGCACGTGCGCCGCCTGCGTATCCACCGCCATCCGCATGCCCATGCCGAATTCGGCGTTGTCCTCGAACAGCGAATTGCTCCACGCCGGGCCGCGCCCCTGCGCATTCACCGCCCATGGCGTCGTCGGCAGGTTTCCGCCATAGATGCTCGAGCAGCCAGTGGCGTTGGCGATCATCGCCCGCTCGCCGTACAGCTGGCTCAGCAGTTTCAGATACGGCGTCTCACCGCAGCCGGCGCACGCGCCCGAAAATTCGAACAGCGGCCGCAGCAGCTGAATGTTCTTCACATTCGTGAAGTTCAGGTTCCCGCCATTCAATGCCGGGTCATACACCGACGTGTCAGGCAACTGTTTGAAGAATTCCCAGTTGCTCACTTCGCGCTCGTGCTCCGGCGCGATCGGCGCCATGTTGATGGCCCTGCGCCCGACGTTGCTCTTGTCTTTCACCGGGCACGCGTCGACGCACAGTGCACAGCCGGTGCAGTCTTCCGGGCTGACCTTCAGTGTGTACTTCTTGTCTGGCATTTCCTTCCAGCGCGCAGCGACCGAGGGAAAATTCTCCGGCGCACCCGCCAGCGCCGCCGGCTCATATGCCTTCGCGCGAATCACCGCATGCGGGCACACCAGCACGCACTTGCCGCACTGAATGCACAGGTCGGCATCCCAGATCGGAATGTCGTCCGCCAGATTGCGGCGCTCCCACTGTGTCGTGCCGCTCGGATACGTGCCGTCCGCCGGCATCGCGCTTACTGGCAGCAGATCACCTTCCCCGGCGATCATCTTCGCAGTGACCATCTGCACGAAGTTCGGCGCCTCAGTAGGCACGTGCATATGTGCCGGCGCGGTGCTGTACACCGGCTGCGCTGGCACTTGCACAGCGAAGAGATTTGCCAGCGACGCATCGACCGCAGCGAAGTTCTGGCGAATCACCGCCTCACCGCGTTTGCTGTACGACTTGCGAATGGCGTCCTTGATTTTTGCAATTGCCTCGTCACGCGGCAGCACACCGCTGAGCGCGAAGAAACACGCCTGCATGATCGTGTTGATGCGCCCGCCCATGCCCGCCTCGCGCGCCACCCGATCGGCGTCGATCACGTATACCTTCAGGCCAGGTGTGACGATCTTCTCCTGCGCCGCGCGCGGCAGGTGCTCCCACACGCTCTCCGCTGCGAATGGGCTGTTCAGCAGCAGCGTCGCACCGGGGGCAGCACTCTCCAACACGTTGTAGCGCTCAAGAAAGTTGTACTGATGCACCGCCACGAACGTGGCCTTCTGAATCAGGTACGGGCTGCGGATCGGGCGCGGGCCGAAGCGCAGGTGCGAAATCGTGCGCGCACCGGCCTTCTTCGAGTCGTAGACGAAATAGCCCTGCGCGTAGTTGTCCGTCTCCTCACCGATGATCTTGATCGAATTTTTGTTCGCGCCGACGGTGCCGTCCGAACCAAGACCATAGAACACCGCGCGCACCGTCTGCGGGTCTTCGGCATCGAACGATGCATCGACATCGAGACTCGTGTGCATCACGTCGTCGACGATGCCGACGGTGAAGTGATTCTTCGGCGCCGGCTTCGCCAGCTCGTCGAATACCGCGCGCGCCATGGCCGGCGTAAATTCCTTCGACGACAAGCCGTACCGGCCGCCGATGACGCGCACGCCGGCGATGCGGCCGGTTTCGGCCAGCGCTGAGACGACATCCTGATACAGCGGCTCGCCAAGTGAACCAGGCTCCTTCGTGCGGTCGAGCACGGCAATCATGCGCGCTGTCTGCGGCAGCGCCGCGACAAAATGTTCGGCCGAGAACGGCCGATACAACCGCACAATCAGCACACCAGTTTTCGCGCCGGCAGCATTGAGCACTCCTGAAGCAATCTCGGTCGTTTCGGCAGCCGATCCCATCACCACGATCACATGCTCGGCGTCTGGTGTGCCGACGTAGTCGAACAAGTGATAGGCGCGTCCGGTCTGCGCAGTCAGGCGATCCATCGCATCCTGCACGATGCCCGGCACCTTCGCGTAGTAGGAGTTCACCGCCTCGCGCGCCTGAAAGAACGTGTCCGGGTTCTGCGCCGTGCCGCGCACGAACGGATTGTCCGGCGACAGCGCACGCGCACGATGTTCACGAATCAGCGCATCATCGATGACCGCGCGCATTTGTTCGTCGCTTAGTCGTTCGATCTTGGCGACCTCGTGGCTGGTGCGAAAGCCGTCGAAAATATGCAGGAACGGCACACGCGCGCACAGCGTGGCAGACTGCGCGATCAGCGCGAAGTCCATCACTTCCTGCACCGATTTTCCGAACAGCATCGCCCAGCCTGTGCTGCGCGTCGACATGACGTCGCTGTGATCGCCGAAAATGGAGAGTGACGACGTGGCGATCGAGCGCGCAGCGATGTGAAAGACCGTGCTGGTCAATTCGCCGGCGATCTTGAACATGTTCGGGATCATCAGGAGCAGACCCTGGCTCGACGTAAACGTGGTGGACAACGCGCCTGCTTGCAGCGAACCATGCACGGCGCCGGCAGCGCCGCCTTCGGCCTGCATCTCCTGTACCAGCGGGACCGCGCCCCATAGGTTCGTCGCCGCACCGGCGCTCCATTGATCAGCCAGCTCACTCATGCCCGAAGACGGCGTGATCGGATAGATCGCAATGACTTCGTTCGTCTTGTAGGCAACATAGGCGGCGGCCTCGTTTCCCTCGATGGTGCAGATTTCGCGCTTGGTGGACATAGACCCCGTCTTTTTAGTCCTACAAAAGCCGTATTTCCCCCATAGAACGGGTCGGAGGACGCTGGCCGATTGGCCAGTGCGGCAAAATCCCTCTCTCCCCTCGGGTGCATCCGGCGTTAGGGGCAGATTTCGACAACAGATTTGTCTCACGCGAAGAACACGAAGGCCATCGTGCTGCGCGCGCCGACGCAATTACGACGAAACATGAGCGCCGGAGGCGCGGTCCATCGATGCACACCCGCGCTGAGCCCCAAAGGGGCGAT
>CAXNFZ010000040.1:0-14922 GCA_964201495.1 Chloroflexota bacterium
GGCCAGAGCAGGCGGCGCGCCTTGTCGAGGTTGCCGTTGTCGGGCCAGCTGTTTTCCGGTGCAAAGCGCTGGCCGCCGTTGCTGGCGCCGCCGCGTCCGTCGGTGGTGCGATACGTGCCGGCGCTGTGCCAGGCCATGCGGATCATCAAGCCGCCGTAATGGCCCCAGTCGGCCGGCCACCAGGTCTGTGAATCGGTCATCAGCTCGTATAAATCGCTCTTCACCGCCGCGAGATCCAGCGTTTTGAATTGATCGGCGTAATTGAACTGCACGCCCATCGGATTGGACCTGGCAGAGTGCTGGTGAAGGATTTTGAGGTTCAGCCGGGACGGCCACCAGTCGCTGTTCGACCGGTGCCCCGCAGTGGTGCGGGCGCCCTGAGTGGGTACGAACGGGCACTTTTCTTCGCTCGACATGAAATGCTCCTTTTCGGGACTACCTGGGTGAGTCGATTCGTCGTCACGAATCCCGTGATCGCGTCCGCCAAAGCGGACATGCGTCGACCTGTTTCGCGATTCTTGCGACTCGGGACCAAGTAGTTGCTCTTGTATTGCTGCTGCCTATCCTTTGAATAAATTCGATCGGAATCCCTGCGAGTCGACGGTGCGGCGACGCCCCTGACACTCAGGTCGGCGCTCCACGAACCCTGCAGAAATCGGCCGTATTTTGTACGTGCCGACACGGCATTGACCCAGCACGTCCGCGGGAAGATTGTATACCGCCGGTGCATTTTCGCGGCAAACCTGAGCGTATTTGGTGACGGCTGCAAAGCTAAAACTCGTAACGACTCAGGTATCGAGTTCATATATTGTGCAACGAGTCCGATCCATCTGTTTTGCACAGCTCCGACCCCGTCTCGCGGGAGATTTTCAGCCGTAGCTGAGCAGTTGTTTTATGCCTATGGCGAAATTTATGACGGATCACATGCCGTTTCTCACTATGTGCCGCTGCACTCCGCTCTGGCTGGCCGGCGCTATACGCGGGCAGTGGGGTTTGATGTCCGTTACTGACGCGCTATCGGATCAGCTGATCTGTCTGCCGATGTGGATTGGGCGTAACTACTCAGGCCTAAATCAGTATTTCCCGCGAAACGCGCTATTCCTTCCCCCTTCGGGGGAAGGAATAGCGCGTTTCGCGTTGGAAAAATGGATGGCCTGAGTAGTTACGATTGGGCTGACCGTGGAAATGCAGGAGCGTGTGGTCGCGGAGCTGCTGGCAGTATTGCTCCATGTCGAGTCTGTCTAGCAACACGCGTATTCTTGCGCGCGCACGCCGTGCCTCTGCGTGCACGTCGTGTTCTCGGTCCTCGTGTGAAAGACGGTAAAAAGATGGCGTGATGGCGTGCGTCGTTCGGGATGACGAGCTTATCCCTGCGCAGGATCCTGCGGCTCCGTCCCTCCGACGCACTTGCGTGCGTCGTTCGGGATGACGAGCTTATCCCTGCGCAGGATCCTGCGGCTCCGGCACTGGCACGACCGGGGGTGGGGCAGGGATCGGGTCGATTGTCTGCGGTAGTGGGCTGGGTTCGGGTTCGGAGGGCGGCGCTTCAGGGGCGGGCGGCGATGTTTCACCGGGTCCGTTGCGACGGCGGCCGTCGAGTTTGTCGTTGATGCTGCGCAGTGCAGCTTCGACCAGCGCATGAACAGTGCCGTCTCCGAAATGGCCGTCCTCTGTGCGCTGACCAGCAGGCATGCCGAAAAACAGTTCGATCAGGTCATCGACGTGCTCGACAGTAAACAGATGAAACTGTCCGCGTTCGATGGCTTCGACAATGTCTTCGCGCAGCATCAGGTCGACGGCATTGGATTTCGGCAGCACAGCACCGTGCAGGCCGTCGAGGCCGCGGGCGGCGCACAGGTCGTAGAACCCCTCCACCTTCGTCGTTACGGCGCCGACCGGACGCACGGCGCCGAACTGATCGAGCGTGCCGGAGAGAGCAAGCGACTGTGGAATTGGCTGGTTGCAAACTGCCGAAAGAAGCGCGAGCAGAATCGCGCACGAGGCGCTGTCGCCTTCGTGGTGCGTCAGGCTCTGCTCGAAGGTCACGTTTGCCGACACTGCGAGGGACTGCTCGGTGGAATAAATTCCAGTCAGATAACTGTCGACCAGCGCGATGCCTTTGTTGTGCGACGGATCTGTGTACGCAACGCTGCGGTCGACGTCGTTGATGCCGCCGCGCATGACGTAGCTGCGCGCGGTAATGCGCGCCGGTTTGCCAAATTCATAGTCGCCCAGGCTGATGACGGATAAGCCATTGACCTGGCCGACCTCCTCGCCTGCAGTGGCGAGGTGATATACGCCGCGCATGATGAATTCGCGGGTGTCGTCTTCGTAGCGAGCGACGCGGGCGCGGCGCTCCGTATGGGCGGTGCGGATATCATCGCGGGTGACGACGGTGCGGCCGGCGGCGCGCGCCCAGTAGCTCGCCTCACGCGCAAGGTCGGCCAGCAGGCCGAAATGCGTCGAGAGCTTGAGCTGATCGTCGACGAGCCGGGAGCCGTGTTCGATCAGCCAGGCCAGCGCGGCGCGATCGAATGGAGCCACTCCCTCGGCGTCGGACAGCATCGCGATGAATGCTCCATATGAACGTTCGTTTTCAGGTGAGCGATCCATCTGTGTGACGAATTCGGCCTTCACCTTGAACTGTTGTGCGAAGCCTTCGACGGTGGCGCCGCACTCCCAGAATGATGCGCCGGTGCCATTGAGAACCACCTTGACCACCAGGGGAATCGGATGTGGTTCCAGGCTGGGCTGTCCGAGCAGCTGCGCTTCCCCGGCGTCGTCGATGCGCACGGATCCGCGGTGCAGGCTGCGCAGCAGCGCTGGCAGTGCGTTGCCGGCATCGAGAAGCGCGCGTGCGTCGAGGACGAGGATTCCGCCGTTCGCACGATGCAGCACGCCCGGGCGCAGCATCATGTGGTCGGCGGTGCCGGTGGACATCGGCGTGTGGTTGGCGAGCGTGACGGTGCGGTCGATGCGGCCGGTCAGGGCCGCTACGGTCGGATTCTCTTCGGTTACGAGTGGTGCGCCCGGTCCGCTGCCGGAGTGGTCGACAAAAATGTTGACGCGGTAGCGATTCAAAAAGAGCGTCGTTTCGGCGGCGCTGGGCGGCGCGTCATGCGGCAGGAAGACTTCACGATTTGCGACCAGATCCACCTGCAGAGCGTTCAGCCATGAATCCAGTATTGGTCGATGCGCCGCCGCACAAATGTCTGCGGCCAGGCTGCGTGCGTCGTCGACGAGGAGCCGCACGACGGAGCGCGCGACGTCTGCCGCGAGGGTGGTGAGCTGCGACTGCGTTTGTCGTTCGGAGCTGCGAGAGGTGCGCAGCGCATCGTCGAGCTGCTCGCGGGCCACGCTCCAGCCTGCGCGTGCCTCGGTGCTGAGTGGCGCCTCCGGGTCAGCTGGCGCGATGTCGAGGCCGGTAGCGGTGCGCACGATCTGCAGGCCGAGCGGCTGCAGTGCAGCGGCGATCGGAGAGAACAGCGCGTCGTTGACTTCGAGCTGTTTGTGTTGAATCCGATCGCGTGCGTCGTCGTATTCTTATGTTTCGAAAGCAGCTGGCAGCTTTTCGCCTGCGTCGCGCAGGATCTGTTCGAGCTCATCGCGCAGGCGGCGCGCGCCGCCCGGGCGCCGCTGCAGCGCAATCGGCGCGCGTGCGTCGGCGACATTGTGGACGTAGACCCAGTCTGCTGCGGGCGGGCGGGCGGCGGCGACAGCAGCGGCGGCGCGCGCAATCGCTGCAGACCGCCCGACGCCGATCGGGCCGACGGCAAACACGTTGTAGCCAGGGGCATCGACGCGCAGGCCGAAGTCGAGCGCTCGCACGGCTCGATCCTGCCCAAGGATGTCTGAAGCCGGTGCCAGATCAGCAGTCGTTTCGAAGGGCAGAACGGACGGGTCGCAGCGCCTGCGCACCTGCTGCGCGGTGAGTTTTTCGATCACGGTCGAGGGATGTTGATTGGCATCAGCACATGCAGAAATTCTTCGTCGCCGACGGGTCGCAACACGCCCGCACTGCGCGGTGTGGTGGTCTCGAGCGACACCTGGGCAGCGTCGATGACGCTGAGCGCCTCGATCAGAAATTTCACATTGAAGCCGATGTCGAGCGGTGCGCCTTCGATGCGGACGCCGCCGTCATTCGCATCGAGCACGATCTGGTTTTCGCCGGTTTCGTCCGAACGCGCCGCCACGACCAGCGCGCCGTCCGCCGGTTTGACGGAGATGCGAACGGTGTCAGCGGAATCGCGGGCAAAAATCGCCGCCAGTTTGCATGCCTTCAGAAATTCTGCCGTGTTGACGATCACGCGGGTGTCGTGCTTTTTCGGGATGATGAATTCGTAGTTCGGAAATTTCTGGTCGATCAGCTGAGCGACGACGTCGATGTCTTTCAGATGAAACAACACCTGGCCGTGCGACGGTGCGATGGAAATGTCGATGGGATCCTGCTGGTCGCCGATGATGCGTTGGACGTCGCCGACGGCGCGGGCTGGCACGAGAACCGAGCGCGGTTCGGCAACGGCGTCGGCAAGCTTGCCGGAACGCACGCTGAGGCGGAAGCCGTCCGTGGCGGCCATCGTGATGCGATCGCCCTCGAACTTGGTGAACACGCCGGTCATGGTCGGGCGGCTTTCGTCAGACGAAGCGGCGAAGCCGACGTGCATGATGAGCTTCTTCAGGATGTTCGGTTCGACCTGCACCGCGCCATTCGGCTCGAACCCCGGGATGATCGGGAATTCGGTGTGGTCCATGCCGTTGATCCGGTTCTCGTATTTGCCCGTGCGGACGCGCAGCGTCTGCGGCTTGGTCGTGTCGAGATCGATCGGGCCGGCCGCGAGCAGATTCACGAGGTCCTGCAGCGTGCGGGCGGGCACGGTGATGGCGCCCTCTTCCTCGACGCGCGCGCCGATCCAGCAGCTGATGCCGAGCTCAAGATTTGTGGCTGCAATGCGCAAGCGGCCGTTGTCTGTGGCGATGAGCACGTGAGTGAGCACCGGCAGCGTAGCAGTGCGTGGTGCAACGGCGCGGCTGACGATATTCAGACCACGGGCGAGGTTCTCCTGCAGGCAAGACACTTTCATGATCGGCGTTTTCCTCTTTGCGCTGCGGCCGCGTGCACCGCGCGAATCGACGCAAGCATCGCATACCGACGCTCGGACGGCGAATTATAGACGCGTGCGTGGAAAACCTGAAAGGTGGGGAGTGCTCAAAATCTAGTTGATGAAACCCGCAAAACACGCCATCGCCCGCCCCCGAAGGGGGCGGGCGATGGCGTGTTTCGCGGATACCAATTGGGCTTTGCGCACTCCCGAAAGGTGGGGCATCCGCAGTTTAGGGCGAATTTCGCCAGCAGATTTACCTCACGCGAAGCCGCGAAGAACGCGAAGAACGCGAAGGGAAAGGCCTATTTATGGATTTTCCGCGGCTTCGCGTGAGGAAGTTTCTTCGGTGACGGAATTCAGACCACTTCGCGTTCTTCGCGGCTTCGCGTGAGAAATACATTCGCGCTAATCCTGGATGCACCAGAGAGGTTGTTTGGATGTTCGGTCGTTATTTTGGTGCGACGAGATTTTTTGCGAAAATACGTGCGAGCTGATAGGCAACGAACATGATGATGACAAAGTTGATCAGCGAGCCAAGAAATGCGCCGATCTTCAGATCGTTGCCCGGACCGAGCGGGATCTTGATGTCGGAAAGATCGACGTTTTGCAGCAGGACGCCGAGAATCGGGTTGATCAGATTTTCGACGATCGACGTGACCAGGCTCATTGTTGCTCCGCCGATGATGATGCCGATGGCGAGCGCGATGGCGTTCGATTTGCTGAGAAAGTGACGGAAGCCGGCGGCGTTGTCGGCGGCGGCTCGCGTGACGGCTTCCACTGGACGCGTCGGGTTGGTCGGAACAGCCTGCTGATTTTGACGGCTCATTATGAACCCCATTATTATTTGGTCTTCTTAGAATGGGTGAGGGATCACGACCTTCGGGAAACATGCCCGACTGACTTGAGCAGCTACGATGCGTCGGCCGTGATCGGCACACCAGTGAGCTCGCGCACCTGCTGTGCACGGTCGGCAGCCAGAATGACAGCTTCGCCGACCAGGATGGCGCGCGCGCCCATGGCCGCGACGCTTTCCACGTCGGCGCGTGTGAAGATGCCGCTCTCGCTGACGAGCGTGTGCCGCGTCGGATCCAGCAGCCGAGCACAGCGCGCCGTTGCCTGCATGTCTGTCTTGAACGTGCGCAGGTCGCGGTTATTGACGCCAATGATGTGTGCGCCGAGCGCCATGGCGCGTTCGGTCTCGTGCTCATCGTGGACTTCGACGAGCGCGGCGAGGCCCAGCGCATTGGCCAGATCGAAGAGGGAGTGCAGCTCTGCATCGTCGAGTGCAGCCACGATGAGCAGAATTGCGTCTGCGCCGGCAGCGTGTGCTTCATACATCTGATAGTCGTGCACGATGAAGTCTTTACGCAGCGCCGGAGCGGCGACGGCATCGCGCACCAGCTGCAGGTAATCGAGGTGACCCTTGAAGTAATTTTCGTCAGTCAGCACGCTGACCGCGGCTGCGCCGTTGTCGACATAGGTTCGAGCGATGGCGGCCGGGTCCCAGTTGTCCGGCACGAAAATGCCGCGCGAAGGTGACGCTCGTTTGACTTCAGCGATCAGCGCGACATTCGGCTTGCGCAGTGCCGTCGAGAAGTCGCGCGGGGGCAAAGAGCGCTGCTCGGCGCGTGCTCGCATTTGTGCGAGCGGGATCGTGCGCATTCGTTCCGGTACTTCGACGTGACGCTTGTGATCGAGGATTTCGTCAAGAATGTTGGCCATGCAGCGGGAATGGTAACATCGCGACGCCCCGTCCCGGAAGCGTGGCTGACGAGAAGATCCATGCAGGCAAAGACATGCGTCAATGCACCGCGCGCCTTGCAGATTCGACAGGGGGCCGCGCAGGCTGGCAGGAAAAATCATGAGTGAGGACAACAAGAACAGCTTGAACAGCATAGAGCGCGAAGACATGGACGTCGAAATTGATCTTGGCGACGCACGCTGCATCGGCATTGTGTCCGATACTCATGTGCCTCATCGTATAAAGCAGCTGCCTGATGCGGTGTTGCTGGCAATGCAGGGCATGGATGCAATTTTGCACGCTGGTGACGTCGAAGACTACGCCGTCCTGCGAGCGCTGGGCCGGATCGCACCAGTCTACGCCGTCCGCGGCAATCTGCACTGGCAGTTCACCAGCGGCGTGCATGACCAGGAATTGCCTGCGGCGCTGCGGCTGCGATGGAGGACACAGCGCATCTGGATGACGCACGGGCATCTGAATTTCGGCATGTCACTGGTGGACAAGGCACTCTCGTTCACGAGCGGCGATAAGCATGAGCGAATCAACGCGGCCATCATTTATCGTCTGCAGCGAGTTCGGCCGGCCGAGTCGACGGTGGTAATTTTTGGCCATTCCCATCGCAGCATAGCGCGCACGATCGACGGCGTGCTCTATTACAACCCGGGCGCGGTGGCGATGCGACCAGTGGCAAAGAACGAGGCGGATGCGGCACTTGAAGGGCCACGCGTCGGCGTGCTGCGAATGCGGGACGATGGCGGGCTGGACGCAGAATGGGTGCTTTTGCAATGAAATCAATTTATGTGCTGCGGCACAGCGCGCGCGATTCAGGTGAGACACACTTGAATGCCGCAGGGGTGCAACTTGCGCGCGACGCGGGAGCGCAGCTGGGGCCGATGACGCTCGTGCTGACGTCGCCGGCGCAGCGCTGTATCGAGACGG
Organism: Chloroflexota bacterium; assembly: GCA_964201495.1. Taxonomy (GTDB): domain Bacteria; phylum Chloroflexota; class Anaerolineae; order J036; family Brachytrichaceae; genus CANJQH01. Next base: position 7,783 of record CAXNFZ010000040.1, read on the forward strand.
TGGTGGCACTGGGATGCGCAGTGCAGGAAGAGACTGATGAACTGGCGCTTCCGGATGAAGATGAGGATCTGATGTTCGAACTGGACCGTGTGCATGATTTCGCCGATGCGATTCATCTCGTGCGTAACGGAAGGCATGTGCCGGCTTATGCGCGCAGTCTGCGGCGGTTCGTGGAGCAGGCCGCTGTTGGGCTGCTCGATCACCAGGACGCACTGCTGATGACACATGGTGGCATCATCGAGGTGCTGACGGTCGAGATGGCAGGTGAAGTGGCTGCGGCGTCTCTCGGTTCTGGGATTGGCTTTTGCGAGGGAGTTCGTTTTGTTATAGCAAGCAAAATGGATCTGCTCGAAAAAGATGGTTTGATTACTAATCAGTGGACTGTACAACGCCTGTGCACCTGACCAAACTTGACATTTAACAAACGGGCAAGAAACTTGCAGACAGCGTGTAGACCATTCGTTACAATCCCCGCCGTCGCACATCCGAAGAGCCTGATCATGTTTGCAGTTTGCACCCAGGCCGGACGATTTTCATCGCAAAACACCAATTTGAGCCTGAGTCGTTGCTGTCTGTATAGAATGCCAGTTCTGGGACTATGAACACTGCAGAACTGATCTCCCTGCTCGCAATTGCCGTAGCCGCGGCTGCGCCTATCGTCATCGCTGCGATTGGCGAAACCATTACTGAAAGGGTCGGCGTGATCAATCTGTCTGCGGATGGCGTGATTTTGCTTGCCGGGCTGGGGGGCTTCGTCGCCGCTCAGGCAACTGGCAGCGTATGGCTCGGATTTGTGGCGGCGGCGTTCGTTGGTGCGCTGGCCGCGCTGGTCGTTGCGTTCGGAGCAATTACGCTGCGGCAGTCGCAAACTGCAATCGGCTTCGTGATGGCGATGCTGTGCACCGACTTGTCATCTTTTCTGGGAGCGCCGTTCGTTCTGACGGACGCGCCGCGTGTGCCGCCGCTGCCGATCCCGGGGCTGGCGGAGATTCCGTGGATTGGGCCGATTCTCTTCAAAGCGGATGCGGTGGTGTATTTCACGTATCTGCTGATCGGGGTGAGCTGGTTCTACTTCTATCGTTCGCGTCCTGGTCTGCTGCTGCGTGCTGTAGGTGAGCAGCCGGCGGCAGCATTTGCGCGCGGCGTTCCCGTCATTGCTACTCGTTATGCATATACAATCGTGGGCGGCGCACTCGTCGGCATTGCTGGCGCGGCGTTCACCCTCGACATCAAAGCCGGTTGGACTTTCCGCCACGTTGCGGGCTACGGCTGGATCGCCCTCGCGCTGGTTATTTTTGGTGGATGGAATCCGCTGAAAGTTGCGCTGGGCGCATATCTTTTTGGCATCACACAGTCGCTGCTTGGAAAGGCGCAGAGTGTCGTAACTCTGATCCCCACGCAGGTGTTCCCCATCCTGCCGTTCGTATTCATGATCGTCGTCCTGATTGTGTCATCAGGCGATCTTGTGGATCGACTGGCGCGGCTGTTCCCGCTCGGCGCCCGTCGCGCAATTCTGCGCACATTGCGGGCGACGCCGCCAAATTCCCTGGGGCGGCCATTCGAGCAGGATTAGTGTGCCGGTGCTGCACTCTCCGAATCCTGGTTCGGAGAGTGCAGCACCGAACAACTCAGGGCAGCAGAATTCAGAACAGAATTCAGAACAGAATTCAGAAGGAGAGAAAGCAGACATGAACGAGACGTTCGCAGCACGTTTGGCCGCGCTCAGCGCAGCCGCCGTCATCCTGGCGGCCTGCGGTTCGGCTACGCCGGCCGCCGCTCCCGCCGCAGAAAAGCCCGCGGGCGAATTCACGGTCGGAATGATCCTCGTCGGTCCCGCCAACGACAAGGGCTGGAACCAGGCGCACTATGAGGGCATTACCGAATACGCGCAGAAGCAGATCACGGGCCTCAAATTCGAGTACGTCGACAAGGTGAACCCTGCCGACCGCCCGAATGTCAAGGCTTCGACGCTGGCGCAGGACCTCGTCACCAAGGGCGCGAAGATGATCATCTTCAACTCTGACGACTTCAAGGATGAGGCCGCCGAGTTCGCCAAGAAGAACCCCGAGATCGCCGTGATTCATGCATCGGGCGATTATTCGTGGAAGGAAGGCAAGAACTTCAAGGACATCAAGAACCTCGCGAACGCGATGCCCGAGATGGAATACGGCCACATGATCAACGGCTGCTCGGCTGCGCTGCAGTCGACGACCGGCAAGATCGCCATTCTTGGCCCGCTAATCAATGAAGAGACCCGCCGCTATGTTTCGTCCGAGTACCTCGGCGCGAAGTATTGCTGGGAAAAGTACCGCGGCAAGAATGCGGCCGATCTGCAGTTCAAGGTCGAGTGGATCGGCTTCTGGTTCAACATTCCTGGCGTGACCGCGGACCCGACCAAGGTCGCCGACGAACTTTACGCCGCCGATTACGACGTGGTCGTGAGCAACATCGACACGCCGGAAGCGGCGATGCAGGCCCGCAAGGCTGCCGATGCGGGCAAGAAGGTCAATTTTGTGCACTACGGCCACAAGGCTGGTTGCGATTCGCAGCCGGATCTGTGCGTGGGCGTCGCCTACTACAACTGGGGCCCGGAGTACACGAATCAGCTCAAGATGGCCGCTGAGGGCAAGTTCGCTCAGTCCTTCGTGCGCATGACGGCCGACTGGGCCAACATCGACAGCACGGAGAAGACCGGCTTCGGCTGGCACATGGGCAACGGCGCCAACGAAGATGTCAAGAAGTTCCTTCCTGAATTCGTGAAGGGCCTCGGCGACGGCAGCATCAAGCCGCTGACCGGCCCGATCAAGTTCCAGGACGGCACCGATTTCGTGCCGGAAGGCAAGACCGCGGCGCTCGTGGATATGTGGTACCTGCCGCAGCTCCTCGCTGGCATCGAAGGCAAGTCGCAGTAATTCATGCCACGAACTGCACTGGACACACGGTGCAGTTCGTGGATTGCTGTTGCTGCACAGCTGTTGTTCCGGATCACCTATCTGGCTTCCGATCAGCATCTCCAGCAAAACACACTATCCCGCCTCCCAAAAGGAGTGCGGGATAGTGTGTTTCGCAATGGAAAGAAAGCTGCGCGGCGAAGTTTTTTCGGCTGCGGCAGAATCGGTTCTCATGCGACTCGAATTTCGCAACATCCACAAGCACTTCGGCTCGGTGCACGCCAACAACGGCGTTTCGTTTGCGGTCGAAGCAGGCACGGTGCACGGGCTGCTCGGTGAAAACGGCGCCGGCAAAAGCACGCTGGTCAAAATGCTGACCGGCTTCATCAGCCGAGACTCTGGTGAAATCCTGTTCGACGACGCGCCCGTGCAGATTCGCACTCCCATCGACGGAATCCGCAAGGGTGTGGGCATGCTTCATCAGGACCCACTCGATTTTCCTGCGCTGACCGTGCTGGAAAATTTTCGCGCCATGGCTGGAGGGAAATGGTATTCCGCCGCCGACCTGCACGCGCTGGCCAGTGAATTTAATTTCACCCTTGATCCGGAGGAGCTGGCGGGCAATCTCACCGTTGGTGAGCGGCAGCAGGCCGAACTGCTGCGTTTGCTGTCGCTTGGCGTCCGCACGCTCGTGCTGGATGAGCCGACCACTGGAATTTCGGCGCACCAGAAAGATCTGCTTTTTGCCGCGATGCGCACGCTCGCCGGCCAGGGCAAATCCGTCATGTTCGTGTCGCACAAACTCGAAGACGTAGAGGATGTGTGCGATCACGCCACGGTGATGCGACGTGGCAGCGTCGTCGGCAGCATGCCGGTTGCGAAGGGCGACGCCACGCTTGGTTCTCGCCTCGTCGATATGATGTTCGGTCGAGAACTTGCGCTGCCCACCAAGCCGGCGACGGCCACGGATGAGACTGCGCTGCTGCTTGACGGCGTCGTGCTTGCGGACGACCGTCTTGAGATTCGCGTTCCGAAACTGGTGACGCGCCGCGGTGAGGTGATCGGACTGGCTGGTCTCGAAGGCAGCGGCCAGCGACCGTTCATTCTGGCCAGCGCCGGCGTTGAATCGCCGCTGCAGGGTCATATCACCCTGCGGGGCGCCGACCTGACGCACAAGCCGTACGCAGATTTTCAGGCCGCGGGCGTGTGCTATGTGCCTGCAGACCGAATGCGCGAAGGACTGGTGCCGGGCCTGTCGATTCAGGAGCATGTGGCATTGCGCGATGGCTCTCACCGTCTGCTGCTCGATGTGCAGACGATGCAGACTGGCGCCGAGCGCGCGATTGCCGAATTCAGAATTCGCGGCGCGCCGACGACGCTCGTCGAGCGGCTGTCCGGCGGCAATCAACAGCGGACGCAGCTGGCGCTGATGCCGCAGGATCTGAGTTTGATTCTGATGGAGCACCCGACGCGTGGGCTTGATATCGATTCGACGCTGTGGATCTGGCAGTTGTTGATCGAGCGCTGTTCCAGAGGCACGACCATCATGTTCGCCAGCTCAGATCTGGATGAGATCGTTCAATACAGTGACCGGGTGCTCGTATTCTCGGGCGGGCAGGTGTCCGAGCCGATCAGCACGCAGGGACTCAACGCCGACCGACTCGGCGAAATGATCGGAGGCAGATTTTGAAGCCCAACACTTCCGCACGCGCTGCACGTATGGTTCGGCTGACGCAGGCGGCCTCGCTTTTCATCGCGGCATTTTTGATCGTGCTGGTGATCCTGCCGACGAAGCAGTCGCCGATCACAGTGATTTCCACAATGGTGTCCGGCGCGTTCGGGTCGTGGGATCTCGTGGCGCGCGCTGCGACGACGCTTGCGCCGGTGCTGCTGTGCGCGGCCGGACTGGCGTTCACTTTCAGCAGCGGCCTCTATAACCTGGGCGTCGAAGGCCAGGTGCTGGCCGGTGCAGTTGCGACGACTGCGCTCGTGCGCGTGTTGTTCCCGGACGGTGGGGAAGCCGCGGCGCCGCCGGTCGTCATCATGGCGCTGGGAATTGCGGCGGGTTTCGTCGGCGGCATGCTCTGGGGACTGCTCGCCGGCCTGCTGCATGTATACGGGCGCATCAGTGAAATCTTCGCTGGCCTTGGGCTAAATTTTGTGGCGCAGGGCATGGCGATCTTCCTGATCTTCGGGCCGTGGAAGCGCGCCGGCGTTGCCAGTATGTCGGGCACTGCACTGTTCGACGAGAGTATCTGGCTGCCCACCATCGGCGTGACTGATCTCAGCCCCATGGCGCTTGTTCTGGCGGGCGTGGCGCTGATCGTGGCGCTGATTGTGTTGCGCAACACTTACTTCGGCCTGCGCCTGCGCGCCGTCGGTCAGAGCCTGCGCAGCTCGTTCATCCTTGGCATTCCGGCCACTCAGCACATGCTGAGCGCCTTCGCCATCTGCGGCGCGTTCGCCGGCCTCGCTGGCGCGACGCAGGCGCTGGCAATTTTTCACCGACTGATCCCAGGCATCAGCAGCAACCTCGGCTATCTCGGCCTGCTGGTGGCGATGTTGGCGAACTACAACCCGATCTGGCTGTTGCCGATCGCGGCATTTTTTTCAGCGCTCAACATCGGTGCGCTCAAGCTGCCGAGCGAACTGAAAGTCGAGTCTTCGCTGGCTGGCGTGATCCAGGGTGTGCTGGTGCTGGCAGTGCTGCTCGGACGTGGAATGACGGAGCGCGTGCGCAAGGAGTAATGGCGTGGCACGGGTGCCGCTGGCATTGTGACGGCATACGTGCCTCATGTGAAGCCGCAATGAACGCATGCTGTAGCGTTAGGAGTGATGAAGAATTTGCGGCCTGAGTAGTTTTCTTAAGTGCGTGACTGCTCGGCTGTTTTCGAAACGCATTCGCAACTGGACAGGCGATGCGGAAACCCGAAGGCAGGGCGACTATCCTTCGTGATCTACTCCTTCTTCTTCTCATTCTTTTCAAAACTTCATTCGCTTCTTCGTCTGAACGCCCGTCTGCACACAGGGCTCCACGAACGCGTCGCTGCGTTCGCCTCGCTGCTAGTTTCGGCATCACTGCTGACCGCCTGCGGCGCGCCGAATGTGAACGGCCTGCAGGGGCGACTCACGAATAGCGCCGGTGTGCCGCTGACCGGCGCATACTCGCTCACGGTGAAGTTTTTCGCCAATGCGAACGGAACCGGCGCAGCGGTGTATACACACACGAGCAGCATCGACGTGGCCGACGGCCTGTTCAGCACCGGGATCGGCCAGTATGCGATGGCAGTTACGAATGAAATGGATCCGGCAATTTTTGCGCAGCCGCTGTATGCGCAGATGATTGTGAATAGCGAAGTCCTTACGCCGCTCGTGCGCGTGACCGGAGCGCCCTACGCGTTGTCGCTGACGCCTGGTGCGGTAGTCGCTGGCAACTTCACCGGCAACACAAATTTTGCCGTTTTGTCGGCGATCAACTCCAATGCCGGGGCGGGTGGTTCACCGGTCCTGGTGCTCGGATTGCCGAGTGGCGGCGCCGTCGATGCGCCGTTTCTGAAGGCGTGTCGCAACGACAGCGTCACCGAGCGTTCCTGCACGGATCCGAAATTCATCGTGGAGGCGGACGGCGGCGTGCGCGCGGACGGCGCATACACCAATCCGGCTGCAGACTTTGCCGAGCTGATGCTTGCAGATGGCGACGCTGCGACGTATGCGCCTGGTGATGTGCTCGTCGTGAGTGATGCACAGGACCGCGCTGTTGAAAAATCTGTGGACGCAGAGAGCACGCGCGTGATTGGTGTGTATTCGACCCGGCCTGCCTTTCTCGGTGGAAGCCCCATGGAGGGCGCCGCAGCCAATCATATTCCGGTGGCGATGGCTGGCATCGTGCCTGTGAAGGTGAGTGCTGAAAACGGTGCTATTCAGCGCGGCGATTTGCTGGTCGCTGCGGGCGCTGCTGGTCATGCGACGAAAGCTGGCTCGGATCCGGCTCCGGGCTCCGTGCTCGGCCGGGCTCTCGGCATGCTTTCGAGCGGCACCGGCGTGATCGAAGTGGTGCTCGTCAGCCACTGACGCTGCGTGATGCCGCCCGGACAGAGAAGCCGCTGCGCGGTTCGACCTGCAACTGCCGACTCCGAGCGGCAGCTGTGATTTGAACCCGGCCAGGGTAACTACTCAGGCCTAAATCAGTTCAGGCCTAAATCAGTATTTCCCGCGAATCGCGCTATTCCTTCCCCCGAAGGGGGAAGGA
>CAXNFZ010000041.1:0-14846 GCA_964201495.1 Chloroflexota bacterium
GGGTCGCATGGGGCGATGCCGTGATTCGCGGGTTCATGTAGTCGAGTTTGGACACTCCCTAATTCATGCCATTCACGTCCGGCGATAAGGCGATAAATTGACGGGACCTAACAGTGGATGGTTGTGTACGAGCAAGAATGACGGAACTCTACGCATTTCACATGAGATGGCGCTGAATAACGGATATGGACAGACCTGCACATCACAAAGAATGCACCCATAGGCGTGCACATAGGCGTGCACGCAACAACACGCCAATTGTCATCACTGCGTCAGGAAATACACATCCAGCGGCCTATACTATTCAAGCGCGTCACCAGCACACGGTGAGCGAAGGAGACCGAAACATGAGCACGGAAAATAACCAAAATTCGTCAGAACTGACGAGTGAATTGAACCGACTGGGCGAAAACCTTGCGAACCTGTTGCGCGCCGCGTGGGAGAGCGAAGAACGTCGCAGTGTAGAGCGCGAAATCACGACGGGGCTGGAGCAGATGAACAAGAAGCTGGCCGATGCAGCAGATCAGATCCGCCATGATGCCGCGCTGAATCAGGCCAGGCGATCGGCAAAGGAAGCGTGGGAGACGGCTCATGGCCCGCAGGTGCTGACTGAACTGCGCATGGGCGTGCTCGACACGCTCAAGGCCATCAATGCCGATCTGGCTCGCCGCGCTGCACCGGCGCAGGAAGCCAGCTCTCCTCGGGCGGAAGATGTGGTCGTCGAGGGCGAGACGAAGCCGGACTCGAGGGGAGAGGGGAGAGGGGAGAGGGGAGAGGGGAAGAGGGTGACTCAGGATCGTCCGATCATTTGGACAATTTCGAGCCACTCTTCCCTCCCTGCTCGCCCGTTCTTCGTCACAGGCTGTTGCATGTCGTTACACGTTGAACAGGAAGTGCATGATGTCGCCGTCCTGGACGACGTATTCCTTGCCTTCGGCACGCAGGCGTCCGGCAGAGCGAATCACTGATTCAGTTTTGTACTGCTGAAGATCGGCGATCGTGTAGACCTCGGCGCGAATGAAGCCGCGCTCGAAGTCGGAGTGAATCACACCAGCAGACTGCGGCGCCTTGGCACCAACGGGGATCGTCCAGGCGCGAATCTCTTTAGGCCCGGCAGTGAAATACGACTGCAGACCAAGCATTTTGTAGACTTCGCGGGTGAGGCGAGCCAGGCCAGATTCAGCCAGCCCAACGCCGGCGAGAAACTCTGCCTTCTCTTCGTCACTCTCAAGCTGAGCAATCTCGGCCTCGATCGCGCCGGAAATCACGACCAGCGAACCGCCATTTTCGGCTACCCATTTGCGCAGCAGCGCCACGTACGGGTTGTTCTCGCCAAGCGGGTCGTTTTCGTCGACGTTGGCCACGTAGAGAACCGGCTTGCTGGTGATGAAGCCGAGCGAGCGAGCGAGCCGCTGTGAAGCCGCGTCCATTTCCTGCACGGCGCGGCGCGAAGGCTTGCCATCGCGCAGCAGCGCCACCATCGGCTCGAGTACTTCGACTCGCTGCGCTGAGTCGGCATCCTTCTGCGACGCCGCGCGCTTGTTCTTTTCGAGCTGACGTTCGGCGCTGTCCAGGTCCGCCAGCACCAGTTCGAGCTCGATCGTCTCGACGTCGCGGATCGGGTCTACATTGCCGTCGACATGCACGACGTCAGCATTCTCGAAGCAGCGCACCACATGCAGAATCGCATCCACCGAGCGGATATGCCCCAGGAACTGGTTGCCGAGGCCCTGCCCCTGCGACGCTCCCTTTACCAGGCCAGCGATGTCGAGAATCTCGAGTGCCGCCGGAATGATTTTTTCAGTACGGATGAGCCGCTCAATTTCCTTGAGCCGCGGATCAGGGACCGGAACAATGCCGGTGTTGGGCTCGATCGTGGCGAACGGATAGTTCGCCGCCAGCGCGCCCGCCGAAGTAAGCGCATTGAAAATCGTGGATTTGCCGACGTTGGGAAGACCGACGATGCCAGTAGAAAGTGCCATGTGCAGGCGCGATTATCGCATGCGCACCGCAGTCGTGTTGCCGCGCGCATCCACAGTTTGGGGCAAGCTTCGACAGCAGAATTACTTCACGCGAAGCCGCGAAGAACGCGAAGGGAAAAGCTTTTTACGGCTTTTACGCGCCTTCGCTTAAGGAATATTCTTCGGCGACGTAACTACTCAGGCTATCCATTTTTCCAACGCGAAACGCGCTATTCCTTCCCCCTTCGGGGGAAGGAATAGCGCGTTTCGCGGGAAATACTGATTTAGGCCTGAGTAGTTACTCGGCGACTGAATTCGGACTTCTTCGCGTGAGACAAATCTGCTGTTGAAATTCGCCCCGAACTGTGTATGCGTCTTAGCCCGCGTCGTTGCCAATTTCATCGAACGGCCACATCGGCCGCGTAATCCTGCGAAACGGCAGCGACAGCACGTTCGGCGTGCACACTCCCGGCGCGTCGAGGATGCGAATCTCGGCGGCGATCGGCGCGTAGTCGGCGCGGAAGCCGGCCGGCGACTTGACGATCACGACGCGCATCTGCGCCGGGTCGATGCCGACCGACAGATACAGTTCACGGTCCCACTGCAGCACCGCCTGCTCCATCACCACGATGCGCACGCGCCCGCAGCGCAGCACCGCCGTTGGGCCGCGATGCATCGTCTGGCCGCGCAGGCCGGGGCCGCCGTGCGTAAAATCTCCGTCGGTGATGCGTTCGATTACGCCGCGCACCTCGACCGGTTCATACAGCGCACAGCCGCTGTTCGCCCCCAGCCGCACGACGACTTCAGCTCCGACGCCGGCGGTGACCATCTGCGCCGCCGCCTCCGGGTCAACGACATTGGTGCAGCAGTCGTGCTGCGGCTGCGCGCGCACGAGCGCGGCGATCGTCACGCTCGAATCCCCGGGTGCGCCCGACGACGGCGCATCAGCCGAATCGGCCAGCACCCACGGCCCACGATCAGACGCGAGCGCTTCGGCAATCACTCGGTCGGTGTCCGCCAGATCGACCGCGTGCTGCGCGCGCGCATTCCACCACTGCTCTGCAAACGAGTCAGCGATGCGCTCGCCGACCTCACGCTGCGCCCGCTCAACGACGAACACGAGCGAGCAGCCGGCCTCAGGCACATCGCACCACGGCTGCATCGGAAAAAGCGCCATGTGGTGCGTCGGACTGCCGACGCCTTCGCACTCGGCACGAAACCGCGCACGCAGATCGGCGAGGACGCCGTGCGTGGTCTGTGCATTTTCGGCAGCGACGATCATGGGCAGTCGGCGCATGACGTTCATCAGGCGCAGCTCGCCGGCGATTTCGCGCAGCATCAGGCGCATGGCCTTTTCGCCGGCCTCCCACAGGTCGACATGCGGGAACGTCTCGTAACCGATGAGAGCAGTGCTCTCGTGCGCCATGGCATGCGTGATCACCGCGTGCAGGTCGAGCGTGACGTAGATCGGCACATTCGCACCGACGCGCGCGCGCACGCGCGCGATCACGTCGCCGGTGGCGTCATCGCAGCCTTCGGCACACATCGCGCCGTGCAGCACAAGCAGCACGCCGTCGACCATGCGCGGCGTACAGGCGGCGTCGAGACGCGCGAGAATTTCGCCGCAGATGCGCTCGTGCACCTCACGGCGAATCGGGCCGCCCGACGAGCGCTGCATGGCGCGCATGAGGCCGATCAGCTCGACGCCGCCGGCAGCTTCAGCCGCCTCGAGCGCGCCGGCGACCTCGCTGCGCGTGCCGCGCGCACTGCGAAATATCTCGTCGCCGTACAACACCTGACCCTGTTCGAAATCACGCCACTCGCTGAGCGCAGGCGCGAAACTGTTCGATTCCTGAACATAGGAAGCGACGGCGATGCGCGGCATCAGGAGTTCCTCCGCACGTCGGCCAGCGCACCTTCGAAGGCGGCCAGCGCGCGATCCATATCGGCGTCGGTGTGCACGCCCGAGAAGCCGTGGTGCGCCGAGACATGCACGTACACGCCGCGTTCGATGCAGCCGCGCACGAAGTGCAGGAACTGCGCATGATCCTGGCGCGCCGCCTGCCGGTAGTTCGTTACTGGTTCATCCACAGGCAGGCCGAAGTACAAACCGAAGCGCGGGCCGCAGTGCTGCAGACGCACGTTCACGCCGCTGCGCGCGATGATCTCGCGGAAGCCGGCATAGAAGCGATCGCCGACGGCGTGAATACGTTCGTAGAAGCCGGACGACGTGTACTGATCGAGCGCGGCGTGGGCGGCGAGCACCGCAGTGATGTGCGACAGATACGTGCCGCTCATTTCGCAGGAGCCGAGCGGGCGCATGTGTTCCATGACCGCGCGCGTCCCGACCAGTGCGCTGATCGGCATGCCCGCGCCGAACGCCTTGCCGAGCACAGCCAGGTCGGCCGTGACGCCGTAGAGTTCCTGTGCACCGCCGGCAGCGGCACGAAAAGCAGTGAGCACTTCATCGAAGAACAACAGCGAGCCGTGCGCGTCGCACAGCTCGCGACACAACTGCAAAAAGCCCGGCTCCGGCAGGATGCAGCCGCTGTCGTAGTTGACCGGCTCCATGATCAGCGCGGCAACTTCGGCGCCATGCGCAGCAAAGGCTGCACGCAGGGCGGCCGGGTCATTGAAGGGCACGACGATCACGTGCTGCGCAGCATCCCGCGGAATGCCGGCGGATTCGGCATAGGGAGCGGCGGGGTCGGCCGAAGCCGGCGGCGCCCAGCTGAAGTTCAGGAAATCCGAGTAGCCGTGAAAATGACCCTCGAACTTGATGAACTTGTCGCGGCCGGAAGCCGTGCGCGCCAGGCGCAGCGCATGCATCATCGTTTCGGTGCCGCTGCCGCTGAAGCGCGCCATCTCAGCGCAGGGGGACACGTCGCGCAGGCGGCGCGCCAGCGACACCTGGTGCTCGGTTTCGGCGGCGCACACCGCGCCCAGGTCAAGCGCACGCTGCACGGCGGCGCGAATCGCCGGATGGCCGTGGCCGAGCAGCGACGCGCCGTGCGAACAGCACAAGTCGACGTACTCGCGTCCGTCGAGATCGTAGACGCGCGCGCCTTCTCCGCGCGCGATGTAAAACGGATGCCCGAGAGCGGCGTTGCGCCGAGCGGTGGCGCTCACGCCGCCCGGCATCACTGCGGTGGCCTGCTGATGCAGCAGCGCTGCTGTGGATGTCATGGCTAAAGGATAGTCATGACGGTAGAACTAGCAAGTGAATTTCAGATTTCAGATTTCGTAACTACTCAAGCCATCCATTTTTCCAACGCGAAACGCGCTATTCCTTCCCCCCTTCGGGGGGAAGGAATAGCGCGTTTCGCAGGAAATACTGATTTAGGCCTGAGTAGTTACGAAAATTTCTACTTCGCGTCGTTGACGTCCACGGACTCGTCCATCGTGCCGTCGTTGTCGATGTCGAATTCGACGCGCAAGGGCTTGCCGGCGCCGACCCATTCCCCGTACCGAATGTAATCAGTCGCGTCAGCAACGAGCTCGATGCCGGTCGCCTCGAATTCCTCATCGTCTTCGTCGCCATAGCGCGTCATGGCGAGATCGTACGTCGAAGTCTGATCATTGCCCCGCTTACTGATGGCCAAAAAGGCTGCAGACGGATCGATGCGCAGCGTGAGGTCCTGACCATCCTCATCACCTTCCGCGATCACCTCGAATTCATAATCGGCTGCGTCTGTCTCAATGCCGACCGTAATAAAAGGCGTGAGGTCGGTGGCTGTCTTATACGAAATGGCGCGTCCGTCAGCTGCGAATGCAATCACATCGACCTGACCAGGCGTAAGTTCGATGCCATCGACGGCGAGCGTGTAACCTGGGCCGATCATGGTCAGGCTGGCGAGTTCGTCCGTGGTGAGCTTCCCACTATCAAGCGTCGCAGTAAATGCGACGCCGCGCGGAATCCGATAGACCGGCGCGTGGGAATCCGACCACAGGCCGCTGCGCACCGGCATGAACTGCGCGTCCGGAATCTCGTTGATCATTTCCTCCCCAATCAGCCCCAGCCGTCGCCCCTGAGCATCGGTCAGCAGCAAGCCGACCTCGCCGTCGAGCCAGATCTCGTTGTATTCGGTCACCGGCGCACCGAGCTTGCCCACGCCGCGGCCGCTTTCTTCCCCGTCGCAGAACGGGCACTCCTGCGGCTTCAGGCGCGCCGAAAGCGGCGCAATCGTAAGCGTCTTCGACCTGGCTGTGCCCTTATAGAGGCTCTCCTGCTCTTTCGGGTTCGTCGACGCCTGATACTGCCACGTGTTCTTTTTTCGATCGACGAGGATTGCACGCTGTTCGAGCGGATAGTTGTTGTCGTAAATCAGAATCTCGACCTTGTCGCCGTCGAGTTCGTTGACGGCGTAGGGCGTCACGGCGTGGCCTTCCTCATAGCCGGGTTTGTAAATTCCGATCACGTAGCTCTCGAATTTTTTGGAGCCGGCTGCCTCGCGCTTGAACTGCGCAGCAAGTTCATTGATGATCTGCACCGGAGTCATATCGAAGCGCTCCGTGCCCTTGCTCGTGTACTGTGTGGTGAACCAGTACGCAATCTCGCGCTGCAGATCCATGTTGTCTTCCAATTCGAGCTGGTCGGGCATGTCGGCGCCGAACGTTTGCGGCGAGATTTTTCCGACGTACATCAGACTGCTAAGCACGGCAAATCCTTCACAATGTCCGCCGTCCATCACCTTGTTGCTCTCGCGCATCCATTTCTTGCCGGCCGGCGTAAGCACACACTCGCCATTCTTGAAGCGCGTGCAGGCGGAATCGCCGAACATGCGGTGCACGTCCGCCGGCGTCAGATTCGTGATGCCGTCTTCGTTTCCGTAGTTCGGAAATGAGAACCCGTTCGGATCCGGTCGAAACCCGCTGTCGACTTCGATTTCCGCCGCATCGACGGCCGCATCCGGCTGCGCCGTCGGCGTGCGCGTGGCGCGCCGCTTCGGGGTTTTCGTCGCGTCGACCTTCGCTGCCGGCGTGCGCGTGGCGCGCTTCTTCGGCGTTTTCGTCGCGCCCGTCTCCGCCGCCGGCGTGCGCGCAGCCTCGGTCGCGTTCTGCGACGCCAATTCCGTTGCGAGTGGAACCAGCACTTCTTCAGCAGAACAAGAAGTCAACAACACAGCGACAAGGATGGAGGTAATGAGGGTTCGAAAATTCGAGTGCATGGATTCGGCATAGTTTCGCACATACGTCCTGACAGGGGTACCCGTCTTCTAAGAAGCCGGGTACGTTTCCTTCGTTTCGAAGGTTTATCACACGCACAACGACGCCAGCATCACCCTGCGCAGGCACGCACCACTGCGCCATCCGTACAATCCATCCATGGGAAAGCTTCAGCAATCCAGCGTGCCCCTGAACGAAGCCGACGGCATGCGCGCACTCCTCGCCACCTGTGAGCGCGACATCGCCTCGCCGACGCCGGCGAATGTTCGCGGCTTATTCGAAATGCTCGCCGCCGTGGAGTTCACGATGGCAAAGCTGGAGTCGTTCGGCACCGATCTGCGGCCGGAGGCGTCGCGTCTCGAATCGCTGCACGATCGCATCGCGCACGACGCGACAAAAATGGTGAAGCTGCTGGGAGGCGTCGGCGCGTACGTCGCCATGCGCCAGTCGCTGCAGCCGGCGACCGACGGCCCGGCGTGGCAGCTCGATCGTATGCTCGCTGCGCAGCGGACGCAGCGCCTGCGCACCTTCCTCGTCACCTGCGTAACACTCGCCGTGCTCAGCGGCGCATTCTGGTGGTTCCGCGACACGCTGCTGCCGCCCGATCCGATCGGCGACATCGCCGACGCCGCGCAGCGCACGCTTCTCGAAGGCGGGTCTGCGCAGGCGGCCCTCGCCCAAATCGACGCCGGGCTGACTCTCTCGCCCACCAGCCCGCTCCTGCTCACATGGCGAAGCGTGCTGCTCGACGACGTCGACGCAGGCAAGTCGCGCGAGGCAGCTGCCCAGGCCGCCGCACAAATCGGCGAACGGCAGTTTCTGCTTGAGCGCGCCACGCTCAACGTGCAGATCGACCGGCCGGCTGCCGTCATCGCCGACGCGAACGCGCTGATCGCGCTCGATCCACAAATTCCGGAGGCGTACTACCTGCGCGCATCCGGCCATGAACTGCGCAACGAGAACAGCGCAGCGATCGCCGACCTGGAAAAATGCGCCGCACTCGCCGAAGCGCAGGGGAACGCCACCCTGTTCGCCAACGCGCGCATTCGCCTCGGAAACCTGATGCAGCGCGGCGGATAGATAGGACGTGGTCGCTTGCCTGCCGTCCGTTGCACTACGGCTTCCTGCACCACGCCAGCCCGCCGCTGCCGCCGACGTCGGCGATCTTCTGAGGTTCGGCCGGAGCGGCCTGATCAACCTGAATCACGTGCAGCGCGTCGTCGGCCAGCAGCGCGACGTGCCGGCCGTCGGGTGACGGCGCGAGGATCGGCGCCTCCAATGCCTGCGCGGTCAGCCGACGCAGCCCGGTGCCATCAGCGGCGACGACCCAGACGTCACCGGCGCGCGCGTGCGCCGGCGCCCGCGCATGTGCGCTGGATCGACCGAGCAGCGCGTCCAGCAGCACAGATCCGACGACAGGGGTCTGTTCGAGCGCAGCGAAAACGAGGTGTTCGTCATCAAGCCAGCGCGGGCCATAGATCTCGAAGAAGCGTCCATCCTCGAGCACCGGGAAATCAGCGGCGCCGTCAAGGTCGCGCACACGCAGCTGCTGCACGACCTCAGGCGGATTGGCGGCGTCGAGCGCGACGTAGGCCATCCGCCTGCCGTTCGGCGCGACCGACGGCTGCGCCGCATCAGCGACGACGCGCTGCGGTTCGCTCTGCACGCCGAGGCGCAGGCGCACGATCTCC
This sequence comes from Chloroflexota bacterium, assembly GCA_964201495.1. Taxonomy (GTDB): domain Bacteria; phylum Chloroflexota; class Anaerolineae; order J036; family Brachytrichaceae; genus CANJQH01. The sequence continues at coordinate 8,819 of CAXNFZ010000041.1, forward strand.
GTCTCGATGCCGCCAGCCGAAGACACGATGCGCGTGGCGAAGATCTCTCGGCCGTCCGGCGACAGCGCCACGTCGGCGAAGCTCAAGTTCGCGGTGACGGACAGCACGGCGACGCCGTCGACCGCCACGCCGTAGCGATCAGCGCCCGGCGCGGCAACGAGCCAGGCGCTGGTCGCGCAATCGGGCGTGAGCGCCGGCTGTGCGACCAGCGCATCCGCGGCCGGCGGCATGCGCTCCATCGTGCCGGCGGCCGGATCGAAGATTCGCAAATCGCCCAGCGCCGCATCCACCCAGAGCGAACCGTCGAGAGCGAACGGCGCGCGAACCACGGGCGTCGGCTGCGACTCCGCGAGCGACCGCACAGCAGGCACGCTGCGCCCGACGGGCGGCGCCTGCGCAGAGCACGCGGCCGCGGCGAGCGTCAGGACGAGAAGCAGCGCTGCGGGGCGGCGAGCGGAATTCGTCATCAGATTGAATCTCTTCACGCAGCGAGAAATCGATCGATGGCAGCGAGCAGCGCGCGCAGTTCGTCCTCGGTGGTGTCGGCCATGTGCGCGATGCGAAAGGTCTTGCCCTTGAGCGAACCGTAGCCGTCGCTGATGTGATAGCCCTGCGTGGCGAGCCAGGCGTTGAGCTTACCGATGTCGGCGCCGCGCGTATTGCTGACGCACGTCACCGTATCCGAGGCATAGCCCTCTTCGGCGAACAGCGCGAACCGGCTCCGGGCCCACTCACGGGTGACGGATGCGAGACGCGCATGACGCGCAAAGCGATTTTCGACGCCTTCCACTGCAATGTCCGCCAGCTGCTGATCGAGCGCGTAGAGCAGGCTGATCGCCGGCGTGCTGGGCGTATTGTTCTTCTGGCCGAACTTTTCAAGCTCGATGAAGTCGAAGTAATAGCCGCGATTTTTGATCGTGGCGGCCCTGGCCAATGCACGATCGCTGACGGCGGCGAACGCCAGGCCAGGCGGCAGGCCGAACGCCTTCTGCGACGAGGTGAGCAGCACATCGAGGCCAAGGCCGTCGAAGTCGATCTTCACGCCGCCGAGCGAACTGACGGCGTCGACCAGAATCAGCGTCTCGGGTGACAGCTCGCGCACGACTGCGACGATCGCGGCGATGGGGTTGGTCACGCCAGTGCTGGTCTCGTTGTGAACAAGCGCAATGGCCTCGAACGGCTTGCGTCCGGCAGCAGCGCGCGCGAGCAGCGCCTCACGCACCAGTTCCGGTTTGACCGCGCTGCCATGCGGCACCGTCAGCCAGGTGGTCGCCTTGCCGTTCCGTTCGAAGACGTCGGCCCAGCGCTCGCTGAAATCGCCGCACACCGTGGCGAGCACCCCACCCTCCGGGTCGTCGCTGACACAGTTGCGCGCAGCGCCTTCCCACAAGCCGGTGCCGCTGGAGGCGCTGACGAGCACGCGGCTGTTCGTGAAGAATATTTCACGCAGCCCCTGCTGAATACGCGCGTACAGCGTCTCGAACGGCTTGCCGCGATGGCCGATCATCCAGGCGGACTGTGCATCCAGAATCGACTTGCGGACCTCGACGGGCCCGGGGATAAAAAGCTTGACGTGGTCGCTCACGCCGGCGATTCTAATGCGCGGGGGCAGGGAGTGGATAGTGATAGTGATAGTGGATAGTGATAGTCGATGGTTGAGTTCGATTGTCACATCCGGTAACTACTCAGGCCATCCACTTTTCCAACGCGAAACGCGCTATTCCTTCCCCCCGAAGGGGGGAAGGACTAGCGCGTTTCGCGGGAAATACTGATTTAGGCCTGAGTAGTTACCACATCCGCGATCAGGCACAGTCTCACTATCTGCTATCACTATCACTATCCACTATCACTATCCACTATCACTTCTCTCCCACCACGTATCATGCACACACAATGATCGTTCCACGTCTGCTCATCCCGGGACCCGTCGATGTCGAAGAAGATGTGCTGGCCGTGCTCGGCGCGCCGGTAGTGCCGCACTACGGCGCGGCATGGGGCGCGATGTATATGGAGCTGCTTGCGGCGCTGCGGCAGATTTTCCGCACGTCCGGGACGGCGTATGCCATGCCAGGATCCGGCACCACCGCACTGGACATGATGATGGGGAATCTGCTTCGCCGCGGCGAGCGCATCATCGTGTGCGAAAACGGCTACTTCAGCCATCGACTGGTGGAAATCGCCGCCGGCTACGGCGCCGAAGTGATTCGCGTCGAGGCGCCGTGGGGCGAGGCGATTTCGCCCGACGCCGTGCGTGCGGCGTTTCGAGACGCCGGCCCGGTGCACGCGCTGGCGCTGGTGCACGCCGAAACATCCACCGGCGTCGTCAACCCACTGCGCGAAATCGCCGCCATCGGCGTGGAGCACGGCGTGCCGGTGCTGGCCGACGCCATCACCGCGCTCAGCGGCGTCGAGCTCGACATGGATGGCTGGGGCGTCGACTTCTGCGCCTCTGCTTCGCAGAAGGCGCTCGCAGCGCCGGCCGGCCTCGGTCTGCTGGCGGTGAGCGAGCGCGGCTGGAAGCTCCTCGATTCAAAGCCCGATGCATACCCAGGCTGGTACCTGAATCTGCGCCGCTGGCGCGACTACACGAACGAGACGCCGCCGTGGCACCCGCATCCGGTCACTGTGCCCCCGGGCAACGTCAAAGCACTACACCTGCAGACACACAAGATTCTGGCCATGGGCCTGGAGACGTACATCGCCCGCCACGCGAATGCGGCGGCGCGCTTCCGCGCCGGCCTCGCCGCCCGCGGCATGAGCGCGCTCGTGAACGGCGCAGCCGCAGCTCCGACGCTCACACTCGTGAACCTGCCGGCCGGCGCGGTGCAGCAAACAGTGATCGACCAGCTGCGTGAACAGTACGGCTTGTACACCTCGGGAGGCTTCGGGCCGCTGCAGGGCCGCGTGCTGCGCATCGGCCACATGGGCAAGGCAGCGAGTGACGAATACGTCGACGCTGCGCTGGCAGCGCTCGGGGAGATCTTCGGAAAGTGACCGAAGCGGAGCAGTGGACTGTCGGGCCAGGCGCCGTGCGCGCCCGCGCAGCCTCGACAGTTCCTCTCTCCGGCGCGCTGGTCGCCGCATTCGTCGCACTCGCCGGGTTGTGGAGCGTCGTCACGCCGATTTACGAAGCGCCGGACGAAAAAGGCCACATCGAATACGCCGCGCATCTGGCGACGCAGCGGACGCTGCCGGTCCAGACCACGACGCCACGCACCTACGCGCATCATCCGCCGCTGTATTACGCACTGGCGGCGGTCGCTGGTGCGGTCGCAGACTGGCAGGACGAGCGCGACATGCCTGAGTGGGTCGGCCCGGGCCCGGGCGCGGGCAATCGTATCGCGCGAGCGCGCCACCACACAGCCGAGACCTTCCCATGGCGCGGGCGCGTGGCGGCGATCCACGCAGCGCGATTCGTCTCCGTATTGATGGGCGCAGCAGCAGTGGCATTCACGATCGCAGCCGGCAGGCTGGCGTTTCCGACGCAGCCGACGATCGGCCTGCTGGCCGGCGCGCTGCTGGCGTGCACGCCGCAGTTCAGCTTCATGAGCGGCGCGGTCAGCAACGACTCGACGGCGGCGGCGGCCGGCGCGGCCGTGCTGTGGGCGCTCCTGCGTGCGCGTCAGCAGCCCGCTCAGCTGCGGCGCTGGCTGCTGCTCGGAGTACTGTGCGGCACGGCGCTGCTGGCGAAAGCCACGACGCTCAGCCTGGTCGTGCTGGCCGGCGGCGCATGGTTTTTTCTACGAACGCGCTTCCCAAGTCCGCGGCGCTGGGCCGCCGCCGGCGCGATGCTGGCGGCGGTCGTCCTGCTCACCGCAGGCTGGTGGTTTGTGCGCAACGCCACGCTGTACGGCGATTTCCTCGGCTGGGCCGCGTATCGCGCGGCGTGGCCGCACATGATTCGCAGCGAGCTGCCGGATCTCGCCGAGCTCGGGGCGCTCGCCAGCCTGCAATGGCGCTCGTACTGGGGCGACTTCGGCTGGCTGACGCTGCCGTCGGGCAACTGGCTGACGCTCGGCGCCGGTGGGCTGCTGGCGGCGGCGGCGTGGGGCTGGCGGCGCCGATGGATGGAACGGAAGAATCGTGGCGGGAATTTCGCGCTGGTCCTGATTTGTGCGCTGGCCATCGGCATGCACGCGGTGTATCTCTTCGGCCAGAACCTGTTCCAAACCGCGGTGATGGCGCAGGGGAGGCACCTGTTTCCGGCCGCCGGAGCGGCAATGATCCTCGTCGCCGGCGGGCTGCTGGCGGGTGCGCACGGCCGCGCAGAGCGGCGCGCGCGTGCATTCGGAATCGCAGCGACCGCGGTGGCGGCGAACCTGGCGTGCGCGCTGCTGATCGTGGCGCCGGCGTATCGCGGGCCGGCGCTGCCGAAAATGGCGCTGCTGAGCGTACCGCGCCGCATCGACGCTGGTGTCGCAGACCTGCTGCAGCTGCGCGGCTTCGCACTGCGCAGCCGTTCCGACGGGACGACGGCCGTCATTCGTGTGCGGATGTACTGGCAGGCCCAGCGCGACATCCCATTCGACTACGCCATCTTCGTCGACGCGCTCGACGCAAGCGACATGCTGCTGGCGCGAAATTACATCGTGCCGGGCCAGCGGGAGAACTTCGGGCCGGCCGCCTGGAAGAGCGGCGACGTCGTCGCGGATGAGTGGGTGCTCAACCTGCCCGCAACGTCAGTGAACAAAGTGCGGCGCCTGCGCATCGGCGCGTACGACTGGCGCGACGGATCGCTGCTTGGGCCGATTCGCGGCAGCGGCGCAGCGGGCCAGCCGACAGCCCGCCCATTTACGTCTTGGCGCGTCGCAGGGCCGCAGTTGAACTACATCGTCATCGACCGCTGACGGCAGACTGCGAACGATCGACCAAGAGCGGGTGCATCCGCATTAAGAGGCAACGTTAAGAGGCAACTTTCGACAGCAGATTTTCCTCACGCGAAGCTGCGAAGAATACGAATAGAACTGTACGCGGGGTTCTGTTGCATGGCGCAACATGAAACCTATAGCCGCGGCAACTGTTTTCCTGATACTGATCGCACCATAAAGACACGGACTTTGTAACTACTCAGGCGCAAGGCGCTGGCAAATTATCCAGCCTGAGTGGTTCAAGATGCCGAGGTTTCAGCCCAGGAGCCAACGTATGAGTGAAATCAAATCCACTGCAGCGTCAAATATTTCCAGCAAGTCAAGCATGTCCAGCGCGCGCGCATTCGTCAAAGAGTGGCTGAGTGCGCGACAACTCAGCGCAGCGCAGCTGTCCCGAATTTCCGGATTGAAGCAGTACACGATCAGCCGCTTTTTGAACGGCAAAGTCGACGAAGTCGAGCTCGAAACGGCGACGAGCCTGTATCGAGCCGTACAGAAGAGCCTGACGGAGGCGGAGCGCCTGCAGCTGCTGCAGTGGCTGGGGCTGGGCAACCTGCTCACAGCGCTGCAGAACAGCGATGACGACCTCCAGGTCGGGAGCGCTGCGAGCGACGCGCACGACCTCGACGCGGCGCGGGCGATGATCGAGGCGTGGATGCGCGAGCACGGGCACTCGCAGGCCGAGCTGGCGCGGCGTGCGGAGGTCGATGCGTCGCGGATCGGCCGGTTCCTGCGAGGCAAGATCGAGGCGAAGACGGCGGCGCGCATCTACCGCGCGGTGCACGACTCATTCGACGCCGAGCAGCGCCGCAGACTGCTGCGCGCGCTGGGGCTGCACGACATGGCGGCGACGGTGGCGCAGAGCCTGCGCAGCGGGGAGGAGGCGGGGGGATGATTGCCGGCGATCGAACTGCCGACTCATCGGACCTCGTCCCCTGTTGCAATGACCTGAATGCCCTGACGCTCAAGTTCGCGAACGATGCGTTCAGCAGGCGGCTGCAGAAAACATGCCTTTTTACCTGTAGACGTCTCTATCTGAAAGAGCGGCTCCGCAAGCAACTCACCGGCATTGTTGTAAATCGATTTTCGAGACAATGGATGAGAACTCAGCAGCCTGGACATCCACTTATGATGCACATCAGGCATGTTGTCCCGAAGCG
>CAXNFZ010000042.1:0-14609 GCA_964201495.1 Chloroflexota bacterium
AGAGCTGCGTCTGATAACCGTGCGGCAGCAGGCGAATGAAGTGATCGGCGTCGGCCACGCAGGCGGCCTCGATGCACTCCTCGTCCGTCGCATCAAGTCGGCCAAAGCGAATATTGTCCAGCACGCTTCCCGAGAATAGAAACGTGTCCTGCAGCACCAGCCCGAGCTGTCGGCGCAGCGACTCCTTTGGAATGTCGCGCACGTCGCGGCCGTCGATCGTCACACGCCCACTCTTGATTTCGTAGAAGCGCGTCAGCAGGTTGATGATCGTGGTCTTCCCTGCGCCGGTCGGGCCGACGAGCGCGATCATCTGCCCGGGCTGCGCTTCGAGCGACATGCCGCGCAGCACCGGCGTGCCTTCCTCGTATTCGAAAACGACGTCCTCGAAACGCACTTCGCCGCGCAGGGTCCAGTCCTCCGCCACAGGCGCAGCGTCATCTACTTCAACCGGCGCATCGAGCACGGCGAACACGCGCTCGGCGCCGGCAAGCGCCGACTGAATCGAGTTGTACATATTCGCCAGCTGCCGCAGCGGATGAATAAAGTTCTGGCCGTACGAAATGAAGGTGGCGATGATGCCGACGCTCACCAGCCCCTGCAGCGCAAGCCAGCCGCCGAAGCCGGCCAGCACGATCACGAACAGGTTGCCCAGCGTCGCCGTCAAAGGCATGAGCATGAACGCGTAGGTGTTCGCGTACACGCCGGCTTCATACGCCGCCTGATTCCCCTTGCGAAACGCATTCAACACAGAATCGTTGCGACGGAACGCCTGAATCACGCGCTGGCCGCTGATCGCTTCTTCCATCACCGCATTCAACGCTCCGACATCTTTCTGCAGCATGCGAAAGCCCTTGCGCGTGTAGCGTGCGATGAAGTTCGTGAACCAGAACATGATCGGCACGACGACCAGCGATGCCAGCGCCAGCCACACATCGAGCACGAACATCGCCACGAGGATGCCGATCAGCGACAGCGCTCCCGCCAGCAGCGTAGTCACGTTTTGCGACACTGCCTGATTGATCGCCTCGATGTCGTTCGTCAGCCGGCTCATGAGCTCACCGGCCGGATTGCGGTCGAAGAAGCGCATCGGCTGCTTCTGCAGATGCGCGAACAAATCGAAGCGCAGCTGCTGCAGTGCACGCTGCGACACGCGCGCCATTACCCAGCCGGCAACCACCTGAAATGCGTTGTTCGCAAGATACGTCCCCAGAAGCAGCAGCGCCACTGTGCTGAGGCCTTCAAGCTTGCGCGGCACGATATGCTGATCAAGCGCCCGGCCCATCAGGTATGGCCCGAGCAAACCGAGCAGCGTATACGCCACCACCATCACCATTGTCACAATCAGCGCAGTCATGTGAGGCCGCAGATACGGCAGCAGCCGCATCAGCGTCTCACGTGAGTCAGATGCCTTCTCGATGCGTCCCACGCCCATGGGATGTGCAGGCCGCACCGCCGCTGCAGCGCGCGGCCCGTCTGCCACGGCAGAATGTGCTGGTCTGCTCATACCAGCGCCTCCGTCGTCTTGATCATCTTGATCGTCTCGGTCGTTTCGGCCATCTCAGTTAGTTCTTCGATCGATATCTCACTCGGCGCGCCGCCGAGCTGGGTTTCGTAAATCTCACGGTAGATCGCGCTCTCGCGCAGCAGCTGCGCATGTATGCCGTCCGCCGCAATGCGGCCACGGTCAAGCACAAGAATGCGATCAGCGTGCAGCACCGTGCTGATGCGCTGCGCCACGATCAGCTTCGTCTGCTCGCCCTGCGTGGCGTGCAATGCCGCCTGGATGCGCGTCTCAGTGTCCACGTCGACGGCGCTGGTGCTGTCGTCGAGGATCAGGATTTTCGGCCGCGCCAGCAGCGCACGCGCAATCGCCAGGCGCTGTTTCTGCCCGCCGGAAAGATTCACCCCGCGCTCTTCGATGTGCGTGTCGTACCCCGCCGGCAGCTTTGTCACGAAGTCGTGCGCCTGCGCAGACTGCGCCATGACGAGCACGTCGTCATCGGACGCTTCGGGCACGCCGTAGCGAATGTTGTCGCGCACGGTGCCGGAGAACAGAATCGTCTCCTGCGGCACCAGCGCGATGCAGCCGAGCAGCTCGTCGTGTGACAACTCACGCACGTCGACGCCGTCGATCGTCACCCACCCGCCGGTCACGTCGTAGAAGCGCGGGACCAGATTCACCAGCGTCGTCTTGCCTGCACCGGTCGCCCCGAGGATCGCCACGGTCTTCCCCGGCTCGGCGACGAAGCTGACGTCGTCGAGCACCAGTTCGTCCGGCTGGCTGTGATAGTGGAAAGAGACGTGGTCGAAGACGATGCGCCCACGCACGGGCTGCGGCAGCGACTTCGGCTTCGGCGGCTGCTGCACTTCCGGTTCTGCATTCAACACGTCGCTGACGCGCCGCGCGGATGCGATGCCCGCCGCCCACGTCTGCGCCAGCATCGTCATCATGATCAGCGGCGACATCGTCGTCAACAGGTAGTTCGTGAACGCCACCACCTGCCCGACCGTCAGATCACCGCGCACGGCGTCGGCGCCGCCGACCAGGATCACCACCACCATTCCGGCGTTCACGCAGATCGTCAACAGTGGGCCCATCGCAGACGTCAGGCGCATGACGCGCGTAGCCTCCACTGCGTAGCCCGCGTTGGCCGTCTCGAAACGCAGCATCTGCTGCGCACTGCGCACGAACGCCTTCACCAGCCGCGCGCCGGCGACGTTCTCCTGCAGCACGTTGTTCAGCGCATCGAGCCGCGCCTGCACCGCGCGCACGAGCGGCTCCGTCTTCACCACAAAAATGGCAACCAGGACCGTCGTCACTGCAAGAATCGGCAAGATCGTCAGCGCCAGCCGCGGGCTGGTGTAGATCATCAGAATCAGGCTGCCGATCATCGTGATCGGCGCGCGCGTGCCGATGCGCAGCGACACCTGCATGACGCGCTGGAACGCCGTCGTGTCGCTCGTCAGCCGCACCAGCAGCTCGCCCGTGCGCATCTCGTCAAGATTGCCGTACGACAGCGACTGGATCTTCGTGAACAGGGTGTCGCGAACATCGCGCGCCACGCCTTCACCGACGATGATCGACATGCGGTTGTTGGCCAGCGAAAACAGCACACTGAGCGCGCTGATGCCGAGCATCACGAGTCCGGTACTCACCACGATCGACTGATCGTTGCCGCCGATTCCGTCGTCGATGATGCGCTCAATCAGGCGCGGAATGGCCAGGTCCAGCGCAACGAGCACCAGCAGGCAGAGCAGCGAAAGCGCGGCCAGCAGCCGATAAGGCTTTAGAAAATGACGGAGTGCGATGACATGAGACATGTTCCCCCGTTATACGACGGATGCGCCGCGCGCGCATCGGAGGACGATCGACGGAGAACGACCGTCCGCAGTCGTCTGCCTTCATGTCGCATTCGGCCAGGCGGTCATCGGAAGCGGTGCGTCCCGTTCGATTGTGAGCAGGCGGTTGTATTTCGCCAGGCGCTCCGACTGTGTGATCGAGCCGACCTTGATCTGATCGCCCCACGCCACCGCGAGGTCGGCAAGCCAATCATCCTCGGTCTCGCCGCTGCGTGCACTGACCGTCACTTTCCAGCCCGCCTGCCGCGCCAGCATGCACGCGTTCGCCGCTTCGCTCAGCGTGCCGATCTGGTTCACCTTCAACAGCAGTGCGCTGCATGCACCAACTTCGACCGCGCGCGCGATGCGGCGCGGATCGGTGCACAGGAAGTCGTCGCCGAGCGTCAGCACACGCGCACCCAGCCGACGGCGAAGCTCCGGCCAGGCATCCCAGTCTTCTTCGTGCAGCCCATCCTCGATGCTGACGATCGGGTAACGCTGCACCCAGCCGACGAGCCGATCGATCATCGCCGCGCTGTCCAGCGCGGCCTCGCCCAGCTGATACCGACCGCCCTCATAAAAATGAGTCGATGCCACGTCGATCGCGATCATCACGTCACGACCAGGCGTGTAGCCTGCAGCGGAGACGGCTTCGACGGCATCGTCCAGCATCGCTTCGGGCGTCGCGAACGGCGGGGCCAGTCCGCCCTCGTCCGCGCGCAGCAGACGCATCCCGTACTTTCGGAAGACGAGATCGGCCGCAGCCTGATACACGGCGAAGGTCACCGCCAGCGCCTCGTCGACGCTTCGCGCTGCGGACGGGACGATCAGAATGTCCTGCATCGACGCGCGCACGCCGGCATGCTTGCCGCCGCTGAACAGGTTGATCGTCGGACGCGGCAGCATGCGTGGCTCGGCGCCGATCTGTCGGGCGAAGTAGGCGTACAGCGGCAGATCCTCGGCGCGCGCCGCCGCACGCGCGAAGGCCAGAGACACTGCCAGGATGGCGTTCGCTCCGAGGCGCGACTTGTTCGGCGTGCCGTCCAGCGCGCACAGGGCCGCATCCATGTCCGCCTGCCCGGTGAAGGCGCGCCCCGACAACATCCCCTGAATTTCACCCATGACGTGCCCCACAGCCCTGCGACATCCCATGCCGCCGTAGCGGGTCCGGTCGCCGTCGCGCAGCTCCAGCGCTTCCCCGCTGCCCGTGGATGCTCCGGAGGGTACAGACGCCGCAGCGCTGCTGCCGTCCGCCAGCCTGCATACGGCACGCACCGTCGGCCGCCCCCGGCTGTCGAGAATTTCCATCGCATCGAGTGAGAGCACGGTATGGGTCATGAGTTATTTCCACCAGAAACGAATGCATGGATCAGCGCCGGCACGCTCGCCGGCTGCCAACGCATCAGGGCAAGCGTGCTTTCGCGCTGCCGCGTGCGAGCGCCGTCGTCGAGATATTCGAGCGGTGAGCGCCCATCGACGCGCGCCAGCAGGCAGCCGAGGGTATGGCGTATCACACGCTGTTCGAGGTCGCTGAAATGGCTCTGCGCCGACGCGCTGTACGTGCGCCAGAACTGCAGTGCAGCAGCGGTAAGGATTTCGCTGCGCCCCGCCACGTGGCGGGCTTTGGCGAGCAGATGCGTCAGGGCGAAACCAACGTCAAACGCGGCATCTCCCCAGTGCGACACTTCGTAATCCACCAGAACCAGCCTGCCTGCATACACCAGCACGTTTTTCGGGCTGAAATCGCCGTGCACGTAGCATTCGCGGCGGGCGAGCGTGTCAGCGATCAGCTCGTCGAAGAATGCTGCGGACTCGACGACCCGACTGCGCGTGTAGCGATAGTACGGCTCGACGCGCAGCGATTCGAAATAGCTGCGATCACGGAACACGGGCTCCAGTTCATCGCTCGCGCGCTGAGAACGCACCTGCAGCGCTGCCAGCAGTTCGGCGAACTGAATGAAGTGATCGACCACGACTTCGCCGCGCAGCAGCAGCTGCTTCCAGTTGTCGTGCGGCTGCGGCACGGCCGTCATCGCCACGAGCCACCGCGCCTCATCGTGAAAGACCAGCTCAGGCGTCGAACCAGGCGGCGCCAGCCTGGCGCATTCGCGCAGTCCGCATGCCTCGCGTCCGATGCGCGCCGGGTCGGCGTACCAGTCGGCCTTCACGCGCAGCTTGGCGAGCGACTGCTTCAACACCCACTCCGCCCCCGTCGGCATACGCACCCAGACCGCACGGCTCGAAACGCCGCCGCTCAGCGTGCGCACCTCAAGCGGATCGCCGGCCTCGAGACGGCCGATGTCGCACAGATACGCCCGCAGCCAGGCGTGGTCCTCGATGTTCGAAATTTCGTCCGATCGCATGTCGATGCACCATTCAACTGCAGCGGCTTGTCCGCTTCACACGACAGCCTGCGCCTCCTCGGCGACGACCACTCGGAATCCAATTCGATAGTTGCGATAGCCCGGCGCATCGCTGCCGCGAAATGCACAGCGCGCCAGCTTTGCGTCGAAATACCACGCACCGCCGCGCAGCACGCGGTTCTCGCCGCCCGCTGCGTCATCCTGGGGTGCGTAGTCCGTGTAATCGGCCACCCACTTGGTGGTCGTCCACTCCCAAACATTTCCGATCAGGTCTTCGACGCCCCATTCCGGCACACGTCCTGCAGGATGGCTGCCCACTGCTGCAGTCATTCCCAGACCCGAATCGACATAGTTCGCGTACAGCGGAGTGAGCGCGTCACCCCACGCCCAGCGTCGATACGCCTCGTCCGCGCCGGCCGGTCCGCGCGCCGCGCGCTCCCACTCCACTTCGCTCGGCAGTCGTACGATCTGCGACTTCGTGATTCGCCCGCTCGACCGCCAACGCCGGGTCAGCCAGCGACAGAACGCCGTCGCTTCATACCAGCTCACGTTCTGCACCGGATGATCAGCCTGGTCGAAAGCAGGTGGCACGCCGCTCGCCGTGTGATCAGCATCGACCGCCAGCCCGTCGAACCAGTGCGCGGATGCATACCCGTCCGCAGCGCTGTGAAACTGCTTCCACTGCGCCACCGTCACGGGGAAACGCGCCATCAAAAAACCCGCCGTCAACTCCTGCAGGTGGCGCGGACGTTCTTCCGGAAATCCGTCCGAATCTTCCACCGGGCTGCCCATCCAGAACGTGCCCGCTGGAATCGGCAGCAGCTCAATTTCATCGATTTCTCGCGTCATCATTTAGGTCCTCATCGCTGCGTCGCCAGACTATTTCTCGCCATGCCTTCGCCGTCCGCCGACGCCGCATCATGCTACTGCCATCGGCGAACACATGGTTCGAGCCGTCGAAGCGCATCGGCAAGAAGCCACTCGTCCCCGCCGATCAGCAGGACGGTATAGCCCTGATCGACGAATTTTCGAAACGTGTGCGCGTCGAATACGTCTCCTCCGTATACGGACGTACCCATCGGTTTGCCCGACCGCAGCCCCGCTCGCGTGATCGTGTCAATGGCGTCCACGAATTTCGGATGTTCGAACTGCATCGGGACGCCCAGCGAAAACGACAAATCCGCCGGCCCGATGATGAAGGTGTCCACGCCGTCGACTGCGAGGATCTCGTCGATGTTGCGCACCGCATCGACGTCTTCGATGATGGGGATGAACAGCATGTGCTCGTCGGCGTGCTTGAAGTACTCCGAATCGAAGCCGTAGCGCCAAGCCCGCGACGGCCCGAACCCGCGCGTGCCCTGCGGCGGATAGCGCAGTGCTCGCGCCCCGAGCGCGGCGTCGTCGCGTCCGCGAATGAACGGCGCCAGGATGCCGCCCGCGCCCATATCGAGATACGGCCGCATGAGATCCGGGTCGTTTTTCGTCACACGCACGATCGACGTGGCCGGCGTGCTCGCGATCGCCTGGAGCTGATGCTGAATGCCGACCGCCGTCTGCGGCGCGTGTTCGGAATCGACCACGAGAAAATCGAAGCCGGCATGGCCGAACATTTCCGCGATCGCCGGCGAGCCGAAGCGCAGCTGCGCACCGACCACCACGCTGCCCGCTCTTATCTTTTCCTTGACCGTGTTTTTCATCCGCTCTCCGTATCGTTCACAGCACGCAGCCCACATCCGAAGCTGCCGACGGACCTACGGGTTCACCATGTTGCAGGGGTCGCCGGCCAGCCACATCCGCAGATTGTCGACTGCGGCGTCCAGCAGCCGCCGGCGCGCCGCCTGCGTCGCCCATGCGTTGTGCGGCGTGATGACGCAGTTTGCAGCCGTCAGCAGCGGGTTGTCCGGCGGCGGCGGCTCGACCGACAGCACGTCCAGTCCAGCGCCGGCGATTCGCCCGGCGTTCAACGCATCCGCCAGCGCGCGCTCGTCGATCAGGCCGCCGCGACTGGTGTTGATCAGAAACGCCGTCGGCTTCATCAGCGCCAGCCGATCAGCATTGACCATGCCGCTCGTCTCGGGCGTGAGTGGGCAGTGCAGGCTGATCACATCACTGCGCGCGAACAAATCGTCCAGCGCCACCGGCGTGATCAGCGCCCGATCCACCGCACGCGCGCGATATCCGATCACCTGCATGCCGAACGCCGCAGCCAGCTCCGCCGTCGCCTGTCCGATTCGGCCACAGCCGACGATGCCCATCGTCAACCCGGCCAGCTCGATCAGCGGACGATCCCAGTACGAAAATCCCGGCGACTGCGACCAGCGACCGGCGTGCACTGTCTGCGAATGGTATCCCACGTGCTGCGTCAGCTCCAGCAGCAGGGCGAACGCCATCTGCGCGACCGACCGCGTTCCGTACGTCGGCACGTTCGTGACCACTGTGCCGCGTTCGCTCGCCGCCTGCACGTCGACGACGTTGTAGCCCGTGGCGGTGACGCCGATGTATCGCAGCTTCGGCAGCGCCGCCAGCATGGCGCGGGTGAACGGCGCCTTGTTCGTCAACACTGCATCCGCGTCACGGCAACGCGCCAGGATTTCCTCCGCCGTGCTGTGCGGATACACCTCGCACTCGCCGCACGCCTCCAGCGCATGCCAGCTCAGATCACCCGGATTCAGCGTTGCACCGTCGACGACGATGATTTTCATGAGTACTCCTCCGCAACAGACACTAGGAAGGCCCGTTGATAATTCCCGCGAACTGCACAAGTTCACAGGTCTTCGACAGAGATGCGAAGCCAGAATGACCATGTGTCACCCGGCGCCAGCCACTGCATCGTATTCGTTCGCAGGTTGGTGTCCAGGTCGTCGCCGATGCCGGTGGTCGGCTCGAAGGCCAGCAGAAACTCGTTCGTGAAATGACCGTCGCCGAGGTTGTCGTTCCCCTGGCAGGACAAATACCCCAGATGCGGCAGCTTGTCCGGGTCAAACGTGAACGTCAGGCGCTCGCCGCTGTCCGGATACGATACTGCGGCCCAGCCCGTCGTCAGTCGTTCCGTAAAGAGCTTGACCACCGTCCGTCGCTGCAGCTGAAACGGTCCACCGACTTCCGCAGGCAGCGGGTCGGCCAGCGACATCCACGAGCCCACGGCTGCGCCGGTGTTCGCTCCGGCGACGTACGCACGCGCCGCGTCGGACGGGAAGTGCACCGTCGTCCGTTCGTCCGCCGCCAGCAGCGGGTGAGCCGAATACACGAACGGAATCGCCTGCGTATTCCTGCTGACGACGGTGTATTCCAGCAGCAGCGTGCGATCCGACTCGAGCACGCACCGGCGGCGGAAGCTGCAGTGCAGCGCCGGAATCACGCACGACAGCGACGCCTCCAGCGCGCCGACGTCTTCGACTTCCCAGGCGCACGACCACAGATAGCCGTGGTCGGGGTAATCGTACGTCGCACCGTCGCCGAGTCGACCGCGACACTGCGCCACGGATGGAAAGCATTCGTCCATACCGCCGATGTCGTGGTAGCTGTAGCCTCTGCCGGCATCGAACGTCCGACGAGAGTCCTGGTAGAAGAACTCCCTGCCCGTTCGCAGCGACTGCATGGAGCGGATTTTTCCACCGTTGCCGGGATCCACGACCACACGCAGATACGGAGATTCGAGGACGATGCAGCCTTCGTTGCTTAGGTTCATTTCCATTTCACCGAGTGACACTCGCGTAGCCCGCGACCTTCGAAACGAAGGAAACGCACCCCGGATCCAAGATGCAGACTTTCCAGCACCTAACGATCCACGCGGTAGAGCGGCTCCTCGCCGCGCGCAATGCGATTCAGATTTTCGAGGGCCACGCCGGCGCGTCGGCGCGCGGTGCCGTCGGTCGATCCGGCCGTGTGCGGCGTGACGACGACGTTCGGCCGGCGATAGATGGGCAGGTCCGGGTCGGGCGGCTCGTGCGCGAACACGTCCAACCCGGCGCCGGCCAGCCGCCCCGCCGCGAGCGCGGCGTGCAGCGCCTCCTCGTCGATCAGCGCGCCGCGCGCGACGTTGATGACACAGGCCGTCGGCTTCATCATAGCGATGCGACGCGCGTCGATGAAGTGCCGCGTTTCCGGCGTGAGATGCAGATGCACCGACAAGAAGTCGCAGCTCCGCAGCATATCTTCGACGTCAGCGGGCGTGCCCAGAAAATCAGGCTGCAGCTCGGCGAGCACGTCCGGCTCGATCGGCCGCACGTCCACCGCATGAATGCGCATGCCGAAGCTCTTCGCGCGACGCGCCAGCTCCTGGCCGCTCGCTCCGAAGCCGACGATCGCCAGCACCTTGCCGACCAGCTCCATGCCGAGCGGTTTATGCAGCAGACGGTCGTCGAAGTTCGCACGCGTCTCGTGGTAACGATGGGCCAGCATCAGGATGTGCATCATGGCGCTTTCGGCCAGGCCGATCGCGCTGAACAATCCCGGGGTGTTGGAAATCGCGAAGCCCTTCGTCTTCATGTAGGCGATGTCGACGTGGTCCAGCCCGGTGCCCAGCACCTGCCACAGCCGCGCGTCCACCGCCGCGTCGTACATCGGCCGCGTGCCCACCGATCCGCCCGTGTCCAGCACCGCTTCCACGCCGGCGAACTGCTCCGCCAGCGGCTGAGTGTGATCGTAGATGCTCAGGTCGTGCTCCGGCGCGACCGCCTTCACCACTTCCTCCTGCCACTGCGGATCGTTGCCGAGCTGGGGCAGAAACAGCACTTTAAGTCGCGTCGTCTTGTTCATATCGTTGAGAAGTCCGCTCACATCGCGGCAAATTCCGAGCGCGCCTGCGGCACGAGCGGCCGTGATCCGTCCTGGGTTACTACGAAGGATTGCTCGGTGTGCACCGATCCGATCCCAGGTGTGAAGATCGGCACTTCAAGATTGATGACCATGTCGACCTCGAGTGGAAGATCGGACGGCACATCCACACAGTCGTCACGGATGCGAAGTCCGTTGTCAGCGACCACGATCGGGTAGTCGCGCACGTCCAGGCCGAAGCCGTGACCGTGCGGATGGGCGGCCGTAATCCCACGCGCGTTCAACGCGTTCATCATCGCGCCGCGCACCACTGAACAGAGCACACCGGGCCGGATCAGCTCCACCCCCGCCTCGAGGCTGGCCCTCGCCGCCGCGAATCGATTCCGAAGCACCGCAGGCGCCGTCCCGATCGCCAGCGTCGTGCCGGTGTCCGAAAAATAGTGTCGGTAGTTGCAGCCCCAGTCGACGAACAGAACGTCGTTCTCGCGGAACCGATAGTCCACCTCGGTGCCGATGCCCTTGCCGTCGATGCCGTACGCGAAGTGATCGACGTCGGCGCCGAGCTCAGCGACTCGCTTGCGGAACGCCTGCACGAGGTCGAGCGCCGAACCGCCCGGCTTCGCAAGCTGCAGCGCCGCCAGGCCGGCATCTTCGTTGATCTGCGCCGAGCGCGTCAGCCGCTCGATTTCCTCCGGCGATTTGACCGCCCGAATCAGCCGAATCAGGTTGCTGCAGTCTTTCAGCGACGCATGCGGCAGCGACTGCTGCAGCTCCTGCAGCGACGGCGGCGTCACCCCTTCCATCTCCACGCCGAGGCGTGCCTGCAGCAGCCCACGCTCCCGCAGCACTTCGACCAGCGCCGCCGTCGGCGAGGCGTTGTGCGGCGCGTTCCGCAGCTGCTCGTACAGCGCATCCACCGACGCCGGCCTCGCCTGATCGTGCAGCGAAAAGTCGAGCCCGGAATCGCCATACAGTCGCCAGTCCCGCACCCAGATTTCGCCGGCGTTGACCGCGGTAAACGGACCGACCACCAGAGCCGGCTCGCCCTCCAGCGGAAAAACTGCATACCCCTGGCCGATATTCGGCGGCGAACCGGGCGACGTCATGTAGCCCTTGAACAGCGCATCGGTCCAGTTGAAATAGTCGGTGAAATACGTGATGTTGACGGGCGAGGTCGCCACCAGCGCATCCAGTCGATGGCGGCGCATGTATTCAAGTGCACGGGTTCGGTTGAACAGCATCGATTTTTCCTTTGTAGCTGCTCAGGCCTAAGTTGATTCTTCCCGCGATACAGGCCGGCCTGAGTAGCTGCTTTCCTCTTTTTTGGTTGAGCAATCAGACCGCACGCAGATGCGGCCACACTTCCGGATTGACGAGATGGGGCGGGCGTTCGCCGCGCAGCGCCTGCAGCGCCTGTGTGATCGCGGACTGCCACAGTCGGTCTTTGCTGGCCTGCGTGGCGCCGGCGATGTGCGGAGTCGCGATGACATCGCTGCGATGCAGCAGCGGCAGCGACGGATCGGGCGGCTCCGTTGGAAAAACGTCCAGCCCCACGCCGCCCAGACGCCCAGATTCGAGAGCAGCGAGCAGGGCGTCCATGTCCACCAGCCCTCCACGCGCGGTGTTGATCAAATAGGCCCCGGGCTTCATGCAGCTGAGCCGTTCGGCATTGATCACATTGCGCGTGGCATCGCTCAACGGCATGTGCAACGACACGACGTCGGCTCGGGCGAGCAGATCCTCGAGTCGCACGACCCACTCGCATGCCGCACTGCCGACGACGTCGGACGAAAGCGCCGGGTCGAAAACCAGGACATGCATGCCCAGTGCCTGCGCCACATGCGCCACGCGACGACCCACCCGCCCGAACCCTACCAGACCGAGCGTTCGGCCGTTCACTTCCTCCCCACGAAACTCGGAGAAGTGATCGCGCTGACCGCCCTCGCGAATCGCCTGATCAGCACGCTTCACATGCTTAACCACGGCAAGCATGAGCGTGACGGCGTGCTCGGCCGTCGAGATTGTCGGCGCATCGGGTGCATTGCAGACCGCCACACCGCGAGCGGTCATCTCCTGCACGACGACGTTGTCCACCCCGATACCGGTGCGGCAGATCACCCGCACCATCGGGAAGCGATCAGCGAATGCGCCGTCGTAGCGCGAAAGCGACGAGGCGATCACCGCCTGCGCATCGCCGACGGAATCGAACACCCGCTCCCGCGGCGCACCTGCCGCGCCGCAGGAAACCGTCACACTGCTCAGCAACGAGGTGAACTTCGCCGGCACCGGCCTTTCCGACCAAAGTCGATACATGATGATGTCTCCAGAAATCACGGTGCGACCGCAGCCAGCGACTGACTCTCTTCCAGCAGCCGCAGGCGCTCCTCGACCCCCACGCGGTGTCGCTCCATCGCCGCATGCATTGCCTCGACGTCTCCGAGGGCGAGCGCCTCCACGATGTCTTCGTGTCGCTGATGCGTCGCCAGCGGATTGCGCGGCTTCGGCAGCCCCCCGCGCGTATTCGCATCCTGATAGATCTCCCAGAAAATCTCCAGGATCCGGTGTACGAAGGCGTTATCTATGTTGACATACAGCTCGCGATGGAAGCGCTCGTCCAGTTCGTGGTCGTATTCGCCCCGCTCCGCCAGGCTGCGCATCCCGCTCAGAATCCCACGAAGATTGGCGACCTGTTCCGGCGTGCGAGCCTGCACCGCCTTCTCCGACATGCCCCACTCGATGTGGTGGCGCACTTCCAAAACATCCGCCAGCTGCTTGGCGTGAAACTGGATGCCGAAAATCGAGTGGTCGATCAGCCGATCAAAGCTGAAGCTGTTCACGAACAAGCCCGCCCCAGCACGCACCTCGATCAGACCGAGCGCCTCCAGCCCCTTCACTGCCTCGCGCACCACCGTGCGGCTGATGCCGAGCTGATCGGCCAGCGCCGACTCCGGCGGCAGTGGATCTCCCGGCGTAAGGCCATTCGACAAGATGTACTGCTTAATCTCGGTCTGCGCCGACTTATGCAACAACTGCTTGCGACGGACCGGCTTCATTTCCACACGCACACCAGCATTCGATATAGACATAAATAAAATTTTCCATCGTATGGCCCAGCCTAGACGACCCACACATCAATTTTCAGCGCCGTCTTCATCCAGCAATTGACAAAACATATCCTATCCTATATCCTATAAGTCGTTAAGTATACTCGTTTCCGCACGGCTCAATTCCACCACCAACATGATCATCCAAACGGACAATGCATTCATCCTGGATAGCGGCCTCAGCCAGCGATCGGACTACTGGGGACAGGGCATGCACCCCGAATGGGCGGCGCTCAAAATGATGCGCCATTTCCCAGGTCAGCGCACCGGTGCAGGCGTCGAGCCGCACTACCATGATGCCGACGAGTTCTGGCTCTTTCTTAGCGGCCGCGGCGAAGTATGGCTCGACGGCATATGCACTCCGATCACCCCCAACACGCTCGTCTACACGCCGATGGGCGCGGTGCACCGCTTCCAGATGTTCACTGATTTCGCCAACGTACCGTCAGTCACCGTCCTCGAGCGCGAGAAGCGCCCAATTCATATCCTCCCGGAAGTCCACGGCCCGCCGACGCCGACCGTGCCCGGCTTCGTCATCCCCGGTGCCGACAATCACGGCCCATTCCCGAATCGCGGGCCGCGCTGCCCGGTAGGTGAAATGCGCCAGCTCACGCTTTCCGCCGGCCAGCCGCTGATCGACGACGCGATCGCGCGCACCGAATACTGGTGTGTCCTAGACGGAACGATCCAACTCACGATCGACGCACTTGACGTACAACTGTCCGCCGGCGACCTCGCCATCCTGCGCCAGGGCGGCCCACGCAGGCTGGTCGCCGAAACCGCCGTCCGCGTCGCGCTCGCACGCGAATAACGGGTAATAACGAGTTGTTGAAGGAACTCCGCATGGAAGCACTGCTCACCAATCGAGTCGCTATCGTCACTGGCGCAGCGTCGGGAATCGGCCGCGCCTCCGCCCGCCTGTTCGCCCGGCACGGCGCATCCGTAGTGCTCGCCGACATGAACGCCGACGACGGCGAGGCGACCGCGCAGGAAATCCGCGCCGCCGGCGGCGCCGCCGTCTTCGTCC
>CAXNFZ010000043.1:0-14476 GCA_964201495.1 Chloroflexota bacterium
GTGCGCACGAGCAGGCAGCGCGCGCCGGCGGCGCGGCCAGCCTGCATGTCTGTGATGTTGTCGCCGATCATCCAGCTGGCGGCCAGGTCGATGTCCAGCTCGCGCGCAGCCTGCAGCAGCATGCCCGGGCGCGGCTTGCGGCAGCCGCAATTTTCGTCGGCGCGGTGCGGGCAGAAATACGCGCGGTCGATGCGGCCGCCGTGCGACGCAATCTCGCCGACGACGAATGCCTGAATCGCCTCGGCCGCCTCCGCCGTGATCACCCCTTTGCCCACGCCAGCCTGATTCGACACGATCACAAACGCGAATTCGTGCGGCAGCGAAACGGCGCAGCGCAGCGCCTCGAACGTGCCGGGCAGAAATTCGACGTCGCGCAGATCACGCACATACTCGGATCGATTTTCGATCAGCACACCGTCGCGGTCGAGAAATATCGCTGGTCGCATAGGTGAATCCGAAAAGCATGGAAACGCTGCAATTCCGCGTTGCGGCACACACACAAACTGCGCGCGAATCGGCGCGAATCGGCGCGAATCGGCGCGAATGAGAAAGCAGGAGTGAGGTTTTCGTGCTGCAAGCGCCAGGCCTGAGTAGCTGCCGAAAAAATAAAACGCCCGCGGCAACAGCGCGCCGCGGGCGATGACGACTGCACTCCAGCGTCGCTTACGCGACCGACTGGACGACTGCGCCGAATGCGGCGTCGTCGCGCGCAGCGATGTCGGCGAGGACCTTGCGGTCCAGCGCGATGCCGGCGGTCTTGAGCGAGTGCATCAGCCTGCTGTACGTCGTGCCGTGCATGCGCGCAGCAGCGTTGATGCGCTGAATCCACAGCGCGTGCAGCTCACGGCGATGATTGCGGCGATCTTCCGTCGCATACGCCAGCGCGTGCAGGCGCGCTTCTTGCGCCTTGCGGATGTGCTTGTGACGAGCGCCGAACTGGCCCTTCGTCACTGCCAGGATGCGATTGTGGCGCCTGCGCGCCTTGACTCCACCTTTGACTCTTGTCATGATTTTCCTGCTCGATCTACTTGTTCGACATGTAGGGCGCCAGCCGCTTGATGCGGCGAACGATGTTGTCACCCTGCACTTCAGTCATCTCCATGAACAGCGCCTTGACGCGTCCTGGCTTCTTGCGGCGGAAGTGGCTCTTGCCCTGGTGAGTGCGCATCACCTTGCCACTGCCCGTCACCTTAAATCGCTTCGAAGTCGCTTTGTGTGTCTTCAGCTTCGGCATGATTGGGTTTCCTCGTCTATGTCGCGGATCGGCGTCTTCTACGGCAGGCCGAACTGTTCGTCCGCCCGCCTCTGCGCCAGCTTTCCGCGGCTGATCTGCTTGCGCTCACGCGCTTTTTCTTCAGGCGTCGGCGCGCGCTGGAGCGCCGTCGACGCATCGTCGTCTTCCTCGTCTTCCTCGGGCACTTCGGCCTCTTCGACCTCTTCGTCGTAGCCCGCAGCCTTGTCGGCTTCACGCTCTTCCGTGATGCGCTGCTGCGTTACTCCCGAGTGCGCGTTTGCCAGCGTGGTCTGCGTCGGAGCCAGAATCAGCAACATCGTGCGCCCTTCAATATTCGGCATCGTTTCCACGTATGCCAAATCGTTGGTCGCGTTGACGACTTTCTCCAGCATGCCGCGCGCCACGTGCAGGTGCGCCATCTCACGCCCCTTGAAGCGCAAGGTCACCTTCACCTTATTGCCCGACTCCAGAAACCGGCGCGCCGCGCGAATCTTGAAGCCCAGATGATGCTCGGTTGTTTTGGGACGCAGCTGCACGCCCTTGATGTCAACCGACTTCTGACTCTTCTTTGCCGCCCGGTCCTTTTTTTCCTTCTCATACATGAACTTTCCGTAGTCCATGATGCGACAGACAGGCGGGTTCGCCGTCGGAGCAACCTCGATCAGATCCATATGCAGATTCCGCGCCAAGTCCAGCGCGTCGCGTGTGTCGAGCACACCTTTGTTCTCGCCATCAGCCATAATGACGCGAACTGTAGGCACACGAATCTGATTGTTGATCCGAAATTCAGGTTGATGATTGTGATGCGGTCTTGGGTACGCGATTCTGATTTCCTCCTCCGCTTGCGGCGGACCTCTACTCCTTGTGACGAAACAAGAGTCAAAATTATATCGCTATTTGTGAATATTCGTCGACTGCTCAGTCTAGTCTATTTCAAATCACGAAACATGCTATTCCTCCTCCCTTTGTGAAGAGAAATAGCGTTTTTCGTGGGAAATACAGAAAAATCCGCGCCTCTGCGTGAGGCACCGTGTCCTCCGCTGCCCTCTGCATTCTTTCCCTCTTTCCCTCTTTCTCTTCATCTTTCTTGTAAGTAACGTGACTTGCCACCTTAGCTGGACTTCGGCCATTTTTCTGCCGCTTCCCATCGAACACAACGCGGAAAACACTGGGAACTGCATGCACCGCGTCCATGTGCGGAATTTCGGCCCGGTCGCGACGGCGTCGTGCCCCGGTGAATTTGCCCATGCCCAGCCCGGCGCGAGTCGTGGCGCTCGTCGAAAATAGCCAGAATCCAGCTAATGCAGCAAGTCACGTTAAGTAAGCCATTTGTCCCCAACACCGGATGCGCTCCAGCCGAATGCTCCACATTTCCGCGTATCATCGGCCTATGACCAGAATTCCCTTTGGCGGACGTATGCTGATCCTGGGCTGCGGGTCGGTATCCCGTTGCCTGCAGCCGCTCGTGCTGCGCCACTTCGACATGGATTTCACCCGTCTCACGGTGATGGATTTCGAGGATCTGCGACACATGATCCCCGACACGCTTGCCGCCGGCGCATCGTACGTGCAGGATTACGTCACCATCGGCAATTACGCTCAGCTGCTGAGCAAATATCTCGGCCCCGGCGACATCCTGGTCGACCTGGCCTGGAACATCGAAACGCTCGCCCTCATGCGCTGGTGCCACGACAACGACATCAATTACATCAATACATCGGTCGAACTGTGGGACCCGTACTCGGGCGCCGGCGACCAGCATCCGATCGATCGCACTCTCTACGTACGCCAGATGGCCCTGCGCAAGCAGGCCGCCAAGTGGTCGAGCGACTGGGCCACGTTCATCGTCGAACATGGCGCGAATCCAGGCCTCGTCAGCCACTGGGTCAAGGTCGGCCTCGAAGACATCGCCAACGCCATTCTGCGCCGTCGCACCAGCCGCGAGCGTGAGGACATGCTCGAAAAGCTGCTCGACGAGGGCGACTACCCGCGCCTGGCGATGACCGCCGGCGTCAAGGTCATCCATGTTTCCGAACGGGACACTCAGATCAGCAGCCGGCCCAAGGAAGTCGGCGAGTTCGTCAACACCTGGTCGGTCGAAGGTCTGCGCGAAGAAGGCATCGCGCCCGCCGAGATGGGCTGGGGCACGCACGAACGGCGCCTGCCGCGCGGCGCTCAGAAGCACAGCTACGGCCCCGGCAACCAGATCTGCCTGTCGCAGATGGGCATGAACACCCTCGTGCGCTCGTGGGTCCCCGGCGGGGACATCTTCGGCATGGTCATCCGCCACGGCGAGGCGTTCTCGATCTCTGATCACCTCACGGTCTGGCGCGACGGCGAACCGGTCTATCGCCCGACCGTGCACTACGCCTACCTCCCCACCGACGCTGCCGTCGCTTCGCTGCTCGAATTCAAGATGAACGGCTACGCCCTGCAGCCGAAGGTGCGCATCATGAACGACGAGATCATCAGCGGCCGCGACGAACTCGGCGTGCTGCTGCTCGGCCACGACCTGAATGCCTGGTGGGTCGGCTCGCAGCTGGACATTCACGAAGCACGTCGGCTCGTCCCTCATCAGAGCGCCACCACCGTGCAGGTCGCCGCTTCGGTCCTCAGCGCTGTCTCGTGGATGATTCGCAACCCGCGCAAGGGCCTGTGCGTGCCCGATGACCTTCCACACCGCGAGATCCTCGCTACCGCCGCCCCCTACCTCGGCCCTACCCCGTCGATGCACACGGACTGGACGCCGCTCAAGAACTGGAACGATATGTACGAGCGCTTCGGCAAGCCCCGCCCTCACGACTCGGATGTCTGGCAGTTCGATACGTTCCTCGTGGAATAGGCCGGCGTCTTCCCGCACTGCCCCCTGACCCCTGATTCCTTGTGAGGGGTGCATCCAACGGTCGGGGGGTGAATGCATTTCTCACGCGAAGCCGCAAAGAACGCAAAGCAGTCTGAATTCCGTCGCCAAAGACACTTCGTCAAGCGAAGGCACGGCAAAGCCATCACAAGTTTTTCCTTCGCGTTCTTCGCGGCTTCGCGTGAGACGAATCTGCCGTCGAGATTCGCCCCACACTGCGGATGCGCCGCTACCGCTTCCGCGCCACCTCGCCCAGCTTCGAATCGCGCTGCTCGCACCGCTGACGCACGCCTCGCGCCAGCACCGGATGAATATGCGTCGGCGCCCGCGCCAGCAGATCCAGCGCCGCCCCGTACTGCCCGCTCTGCCGCAGGATTTCAGCGTGCAGGATCTGGTCGAGCCCACGCTCCTGGCTCAGCAGCTCCCCAAGGCGCTCCATGTTCTCGGTGTGCGCCTCTTCGAAAAAAAGGTGCATCCACGGCGCGCCCAACAGATCCGGGTCGAGGGACGCCACGCCGCACGCACGTTCACCGTCGTTGTGCCGCCGCCAGGCGCAGGTGCGCAGCACAATCTCCCCGAATTTCTCCTTCGCCATCCCACTGCGCAACGCCTTGTAGTAATGGTCTTCTCTCGCCACCAGCATCGCCGGCGCACGATACACGTGTGCATCATCCCCCGGTTCGTCCGGCAGATTCCATGTCTCATAGATTCGCACCTTCTTTACGTCATACATCCACTGCAGTCGATCACAGTTGCGGCATACGAACAGCACACGTAACGGATTTAACAGCGGCCCGGTCACACAACCGTCCGTCCATAAGCTCGCAAATGCCGGACTTTCCGTCCCCAGTGTCCGATACTGCGCCATCGCACCACAATTTCCACACGCTACGACATGATTCGATCCCGGGATCATCTTTTTCTCCTTACGACTCTTCTGGCAAACATTGATTGGTTGCGCACAGCGACTGCGGCACATGTCGATCTTCCTCACGAAACACGCTTTCGAAAAAACAGGTGCAGGAAACGTTCTCGGAGCAAGAGTTCGCGTATTTTGAGACGAAGGTTCGACCAGCCTGAATCGCTGAACTTCCCCCGCACACTGCGGAACGGTCATCGTAACGAAAACAAACTACGGATTTTCGTAGTCGTCGTTCCGCGTATTCGTAGCGACGCCTTCCACGCATCCGGTGCTCGACCGTTCCTTTCTGCCGAGATTTCCCCGGGGCGGCTCCACCGTTTGGGCGGATGTATTGCTCACACGAAGCTGCAAAAAACGCAAAAAAGTCTGAATTTCCTCGCTGAAGGGACTTCCTCCCGCAAAAGTGTTGAAGCGCATTCACAAGCTCTTTCCTTCGCGTTCTTCGCGCCTTCGCGTGAGGAAAATCTGCTGGCGAAACTTGCCCCAAACTGCGAATGCACCCTTTCCCGGGCCTTTCCCGGGCCTTTCCCGGGGTGCATCGAGCTCCGTCGTATAATCCTGCACGTGTTCGGTTCATTCGCCATTCTGTGCACGATTAGTTCGGGTCGCGGCCTGATTACGCCGCCGACCCAGGTCTCGTTGCGGAACGGCTGAGCTGTCACATTTTCGATCGAACGACGTGCATTCTCAAAACGCCTTCCCCACCGGGAGGGCGTTTTTTTATTGCCTCGCTCTCGAATCACGCGACATCAACGGGGGATTTTTAACCATGGGCATGACTTACCTGTACGACACCACGCTGCGCGACGGCACGCAGGGCGAAGGTGTCAATTTTTCGGTCGACGACAAGCTGCACATCGCGCAGCGCCTCGACGCGTTCGGCATGCACTACATCGAAGGCGGCTGGCCCGGCTCAAACCCGAAAGACGCCGAATTCTTCCAGCGCGCCGCTGCACTGCACCTCAAACATGCGCGCCTCGCTGCATTTGGCAGCACCCGCCGCGCCAACAGCCGCGTCGAAACCGATCCCCAGATCCGCATGCTGCTCGACGCGCACACGCCCGTCATCACCATGGTCGCCAAAACCAGTCGACTGCACGTCACTCACGTGCTCGAAACTGACCTCGAGGAAAACCTCGACATGATCGCCGACAGCATCGCCTACTTCAAACAGAACGGCCGCGAGATCCTGCACGACGCCGAGCATTTTTTCGACGGCTTCAAGCTCGATAAGGACTACGCCATCGCCACGCTGCGCGCCGCGCGCGACGCCGGCGCCGACTGGGTGGTGCTCTGTGACACGAACGGCGGCACAATGCCCTGGGAAATCGTCGATATCGTGCGCACCACGATCGCCGAACTCGGACCCGGCTCCCCGCTCCGCTTCGGCATCCACACGCACAACGACGCCGGCCTCGCCGTCGCCAATGCGCTCGAAGCTGTGCGCGCCGGCTGCACGCAAATTCAAGCCACCGTCAATGGCTACGGCGAACGCGTCGGCAACTGCAACATGATCGACAGCATCGCCAACCTGCGCATCAAGCTCGCCGACGACTGCGTCTCCGACGAACAGCTGCACAGCCTCGCCGATCTCTCGCACTATGTCGCCGAAATGGCCAACTTCGCGCCAAATATTCGCGCACCATACGTCGGCCAGTCCGCCTTCGCTCACAAAGGCGGCATTCACGTCGCCGCCATCCTCAAGCTTGAGGAAAGCTATCAGCACATCGACCCAACGCGCGTCGGCAACCAGAAGCGGGTGCTCGTCAGCGAACTCAGCGGCCGCGGCAACATCGCCTTCAAAGCCAGTGAATTCGGCCTCGACCCGAACAAGGACGAGGTGAAACTCGTGCTCGCTCAGATCAAGGACATGGAAAACCAGGGCTTCTTTTTCGAAGGCGCCGACGCCAGCGTCGAGCTCATGCTGCGCCGCGCTCAGCCCGGTTATGTGCGTCCGTTCGAACTGATCGACTTCATGGTCGTCGTCGAAAACCGCCAGGGTCGCGGTCTGCTGGCCGAAGCCAGCGTCAAGGTCCGCGTCGGGGACGAGGTGTCCCACACAGCCGCCGAGGGCGACGGCCCGGTCAATGCGCTCGACCGCGCGCTGCGTAAGGCGCTGCTCCCACACTACGCGCGCCTCGCCTCCGTACGCCTCGCCGACTACAAGGTGCGCATCCTCGACGGCAACCAGGCCACCGCTGCCACGACCCGCGTCACTATCGATTCACGCGACGACCTCCGCACCTGGACCACCGTCGGCGCCTCCACCAACATCGTCGACGCCTCCTGGCGCGCTCTCGCGGATTCGCTGGAATATGCGCTGCTGTAAAGAAGAGAACGTCCGTCGTTTGTCCCCTCACTGCACTCAGGGCAGGCTGTCCGTCGTCTGCCGTCCATCGTCTGCCGTCCGTCGTCTGCGTCCGTCGTCCGTCACCGAACCTCCATCGCTCTGTGGCACTGATCGCACACCTGCTGCGCGCGCTGCTGCCGCACATACTCGGCCTGCGCACTGCCATCGGTGGTATGGCTGGAATGACAGCCGACGCAGCCGGCGTATGGCGTTCCCTGTTCTGCCGCCACGACGCGCCAGCGCGGCATCAGCCGGTGGTAATGCCCGTCGAAGGATTCATTCGTCAGCACAGGCGCATGGCATTTCAAACAATGACCGTCGCTGAGCGGCGCCGTCGTGATGCCCGGCTGGCGCGCCGTGCCGGAAACCCAGCGCGCCGCATCCTCGGCGCCGAGCATCAGCGCGCCCAGTCGTCCACGCGCGCCCTCGTCCGAGTGGCAGTCGATGCAGCGCACCGCCTCCGGCACGGACGCATGCGCCGACGCCAGGTCCACCGGCTTGCCGAAGCGCGCCTCGACGCTGCGCGCGACATACGTCGTCTCCGGCTCCGTGTGACATGACGCACAAAACGCGTCGTTCTCCTCGAGCTTCGTTGCAGCAAACAGCACGGCGCCGACGGCCGCCAGGCCGACGATGGCGCCGATCACCGCAATCCACCAGCGTGCACGCGCGCGCATGGGCGGTCAGAACGGCAGCCGGTTCGCCATCGATCCGAAAATCGGCAGGACTGCCGCACGGCCGCGCAGCGCATTCGACAAGCCGCCCACCAGCGCCACGACCGCGAAGAGCAGCGCCGCAATCACCAGTGCGAACAGCAGGTTCGCCACGACGAATCCGTACGGAATCAACGCCGTCACAACGAAGCTGATCGCCGCCCACGCCAGCCCCATGGCCAGCAAAAATCCCACCAGCCCGATCGACTGGCGCAGATGAAAACGCACGAAGGCGTTGCCCTTTCCCAGCAGCGGCGAGAGAACCCAGCCGATCAGCGGCACATACCCGATCGCAGCTGCGATGTTTGCCATGTTGTTCATGTTCACCCTGCAATTCCCTTCAGCTGCAGCTCCTCTGCGAAGTGACAGCTCACGTAATGTCCCGGCGAAATCTGGCGCAGCTCCGGCACGCTCTGGCTGCATTCCGGCCGCGCATACGCGCAGCGTGTATGAAACACGCAGCCGGACGGCGGACGCGCCGGGCTCGGCACTTCGCCCTGCAGCTTGATCCGCTCCACCACCACGTCCGGGTCCGCCGGCGGGATCGACGACAGCAGCGCCTCCGTATACGGATGCTGCGGATCGTTCAACAGCTTATCGGTGTCCGCCATCTCCACGATGCGCCCGACATACATCACCGCAATCCGATCCGAAATATGCTCGACGACCGACAAGTCGTGCGCCACAAAAAGCAGCGTCAACCCGAGCTTCTGCTGGAGTTCCTGCAGCAGGTTCAACACCTGCGCCTGCACCGATACGTCCAGCGCCGACACCGGCTCGTCCGCCACAATCATGCGCGGATTCAGCGACAGCGTGCGCGCCAGGCCGATGCGCTGGCGCTGACCACCCGAAAACTCATGCGGATACCGCCGCATATACGCCGGGTCAAGGCCAACTGCGCGCATCAGCTCCGCGACGCGATCTTCCGCCTCCCGCCCTTTGGCCACCCCGTGAATCTCCAGCGGCTCACCGATCAGTTCCCCGACCGTCAGGCGCGGATTCAGCGAGCTGAACGGGTCCTGGAAGATCATGCGCATCTCCTGCCGCAGCGGCTTCATCGCCGACTGGCTGATCTTCGCAATGTCGATCCACTCGCCCGATTTGCTTCGATATCGAATCTCACCCGACGTCGGATCGTACAGCCGCAGCAGAGTCCGCCCCACGGTGGTTTTGCCGCAGCCGCTCTCCCCCACCAAACCGAGCACTTCCTTCTCGCGCAGCTGGAAGCTCACACCATCGACGGCCTTCACTTGCCCGACGACGCGCTGCAGGAAGCCCTGCCGAATCGGAAAGTGCATTTTGAGGTCAGTTACCTCGAGCAGGATGTTGGGTTCTTGATCGTTCATGCTACGGTTTGATCTCCTCCGTCGATTCGAGTAACTACTCAGGCCTAAATCAGTATTTCCCGCGAAACGCGCTATTCCTTCCCCCGAAGGGGGAAGGAATAGCGCGTTTCGCGTTGGAAAAATGGATGGCCTGAGTAGTTACCGATTCGAACATTACGATGTCGGGGTCGGTCCACCCCTTCTGCTGCGCCAGTGCCTGAAATGCCCGGCGATAGACCAGTCGCACGCTCAGCACCACCGGACCGCTGCGGTCGTCCGGCAGCGCAAACGTATATTCCGTGCGGCTTCCGGTAAATGGAAATAATCGCGTGTCTTCGAGCACGGTGGTCTGGCGCCAAAACGCCGCCGTCGGCGCCTCACCGGTCCAATTGTCCTTTAGGATGCGCGCAAACGCACGCCCCGGCTTTCCTGCCTGATCGCCTGTCCATTCCGGCAGCGTCGGCCCTTCACGCAGCGGCAGCAGCTCGCCGTTTGCATCACGCGCCTCGACCACCAGCATCACGGAGCGCATCGGCGCGTCGGTCGGCACGGCGTGGCCGGTGTTGTCATTGAACACCTCCACCTGCGCGCGCAGCCCGTCCCCGTCGATCGTCACCGTTGGCGTCACTGCCACCGCATCCCACATCAGCGCCCTGCTGGTGGAAGGCCCGAGCATCGTGTGGTCGTGATACGCCACGTAGTCGCGCGCCACGCCGCCACGTTCCGGCAGCACCGAATACAACGTATCCCTGCGCACCATGTGACAGTCCTGGCAGGTGCGCCCGCTCTGCGGATCGCTGTACGGGCTGTCCTTCCATTCGCCGAACGAGTTGTAGATCACCGTCCCGCCGGTCATCTTCATGTTGCTGACCACGCCGCCGAACACGCCGAAATGGCACGACGCGCAGAACTGTGATTCCTTGAGAAACGGCTCGTAACTCACCTCGCGGCTCGAATCG
Source organism: Chloroflexota bacterium (assembly GCA_964201495.1). Lineage (GTDB taxonomy): Bacteria > Chloroflexota > Anaerolineae > J036 > Brachytrichaceae > CANJQH01. Next base: position 10,364 of record CAXNFZ010000043.1, read on the forward strand.
AGCAGCGTGCCCAGGAACTGCTTCTCGCCGTTCGGCGGACGGCGAATATCGAGTGACATCACGCCCGGCTGATCCGCCGGCGGCAGGCCGGTCTGCGGATCGACCAGCGAGCCGGCCACCACGTGGCAGAACTCGCACGCCACGCCCTCTTCGCCGATGCCGACGTTGCCGACCGGCAGCACGCCGCCGATGTGATACCCCTGCGTCGCCGCCTTCTCTGCCGTCAGTGAGGTGTGGCATCCCGACCAGGCGCACGTGTTGTTGTTGTCGACCGGCGCCGCCGCCGGCGTGTGACACGCCGCGCACGTCCCGGCCTGCTCCGGGTTGTCCAGCCGGAACCCCGGCCCGTAATGCGGCAGCGCCGGGTCCGGCGACAGGGCCACGCCGTCCTTCACAAATTGCGTCGGCTGCCCCTTGCGCCCGTTCACGTCCGTGCCGCGAAACATCGAGATGAAGCGCGGATTCACCGCCGACTGACTGTGCGGGTCACCCTGCCATTCCTTATATTCGCGATGACAGAGGCCGCAGCTGGCCGAGCCCGACGTGCCCTCGAACGAAAACCACGTGTATTCGTGGTTGTCGACGTCAAACAACGGCTTCAGCTGCATTTCGAGCGCACCCACCGATTCAGCACCCGGCTGTACCGTCGTCCACGCGATGAAATGCTCGTCGGCCCAGGCGGTCACGGTCACTGCCTGCGAGCCGCCGAGTCCCTGCCCGTGCAGCGTGAACCGACCAGCGGCGTCGGTGCGCACCTGCGTCGCCGTCCCCTGCAGCTGCACAATCGCACCAGCCACCGGGCCGGATGGGCCCGACACGCGCCCTGTCAGCGTTGACGGCAGTCGGCCGCGGTCGCCAAACTGCACGCACGCCGCCAGGACAGCAAGCAGCGCGATTCCACAGACGGCCGGCACGATGCCGCGCGCCGTCTGTTTCCGGAAGCCGTCGAGAGTTGCGCTCACACGATGCTCCCGTGATCGTCAGCGCGAAGCGTACGGGTCCGCAGCGTCGCGCAGGCCGTCGCCGAGGAAGTTGAACCCGAGCACTGCCAGCAGGATGAAGCCAATCGGCGTCATGATCCACGTTTGCTGGCTGAGCGTCTGCAGGTTCTGTGCGTTGCGCGTCAGCAGGCCCCAGCTGGTCAGCGGCTCCTGAATGCCGATTCCGAGAAAGCTCAGAAACGACTCCGCCAGGATTACGCCCGGGATCGTGAGCGTCAGAATGACCAGCACATGGCTGAGCGTATTCGGATATAGATGTTTAAAAATAATGCGCGCGTCCGAAGCGCCCATCTCCTTGGCCGCCAGAATGAAGTCGGTTTGCCGCAGCGACAGCACCTTGCCGCGCACCTCGCGCGCCAGCGTCGTCCACGACAGCAGCGCAAAGATCAGCGACATGATGACGAACACGACGAACGAATCGGCCGTCTTGGGGACGATCGAGGCCAGCGCCATCCACAGCGGCAGCTGCGGAAAGGCGTTGACGAATTCGACGAAGCGCTGCATGATTTCGTCGAAGCGCCCGCCGTAGTAGCCGGACATCACGCCCAGCACCGAGCCGATCGCGATGCTGACGATCGTGCCGAACAGGCTCATACTCAGCGACACGCGGCCCGCCTGGCATGCCTTGCCCCACAGGTCGCGCCCGAGCTTATCCGTGCCGAGCACGAACAGCGTTCCGCCGTCCTCGACGCCATACAAATGGAGATTCGTCGGGATGAGTCCCAGCAGTTTGTACTCCCACGTGCGCACGAAGAAATTCACCATGTATTTCTTCGTTTTGTTCTCGACCCATATCGGCTGAAACGTCTTCGGGTCGAGGGTGGTCTCGAAGGCGTAGACGAATGGCTGCAGCGAGAAGTTGCCTTCTTCGTCCACGAAATGCACTTGCTGCGGTGGAATAAACGCATATTTCAGGCTGTCGCGGTCGATCGACGTCGGTGAAAAAAAGTCGGCGAAAATCGCCAGCACAATCAGAACCGTCACGATCAACGCGCCGATGATCGAAATCGGATTGCGCCTGAAGCGACGCCAGACCAGCTGAACATAGCTTTCGGTATTCGACATCTGCAGCAGCTTTGCCTGCAGAGCGGTCATGGAGAGTTGAGTGTCCATCGTTTTCCCTGCAGAATTTCCTACGCGTATCGAATGCGCGGGTCGAGCACCACGAGAAAGAGATCAGAGATCAGGTTGCCCAGCACGATCATGACGCCATAAATCAGCAGGAAGCAGCCGGCGATATAGATGTCCTGTCCGACCAGCGATGCATAGAACATCGGCCCCATCGTGGGAAGGTTCAGCACGATAGCCGCCTCGAGTTCACCCTGCATCATGTACGGCAGAACAGTGCCCTGGTACGCCACAATCGGGTGCAACGCGTTCGGCACCGCGTGCTTTCGCATGACCTCACCTTCGCGCAAGCCCTTCGAGCGCGCCGTAGTGACGTATTGTGCGTTCAGCACATCCAGCAGATTGCCGCGCATCACGCGCATGTTGCGCGCCACACCGCCCAGTCCGGCGATCACCAGCACCGGCCAGATGTTCTTGAACATGTCCAGCACTTTTGCCAGGCTCCACGGCTCGAGCACGTACTGCGGCGAAAAGAAGCCCGAAATGCTGGAACCCTTGAATACGAACACCAGCAGATACATGATCACCAGCGCAATGGCAAAGCGCGGCACAGACGTAAAAATAAATGCCAAAATCCCCGTGAGGTTGTCCCAGAATCCGTATTTTCTCGGCGCCACGAATATGCCTAACCCAATGCCGATCACAGTCGATATCAGGTGGCATAACAGCGCCAGAAAAATGGTCTTCGGCATGCGTTCGGCGAGCAGCTCTCCCACGTCGCGGCGATACGCAAACGACCACCCGAACTTGCCTTCGGTGACCATGCCCTTGATCCAGGTCACGAACTGAATCGGGATCGGCTGATCAAGTCCATACTGCTTTCGTACGTTGTTCGCCTGCCGCTCCGCATTCTCCTCCGTCATGCCTGCCTGCGTGAGCAGGAAGCCTTTGTAGCTGCTGGCGAAGTCTCCTGGTGGCAGCTGAATCACCACGAATGAGACGAACGCCACGCCGATCAACATGAAAAACGCCACGATCAGGCGGCGAACAATATAGTTCAGCATCGGGACTCTTCAGGCAGACGGAGACGGCCATGATTGGCCGCCCCCGCTGCAGCTTGTTGTGCTATGCGTCACAGCGCAGCTGCTGTGCCGAAGTTTCAGCCGCCGATTTCCACCGCCCCTTACAGGGATGCGAAGGTCGACGGCTGCACGTTCAGACAGATGCTTATGCCGCGTACACAGGATAGGTGTCCGGGCGGTTCTGGGGCAGCTGATCCGCCTTCGGCGTCCAGAGCTGATCCAGAAGGATCGCGTCTTCGACCCACGTGTACAGGAACGTCGGTGACGCCACCGGGATGTTCTTCACACGCTTCGCCAGGCCGAGGCCGTAGCGACCGCAGAAGACGCCCATGTGATAGACGTTCTCCGTGTGAATCTTGTTGTACTGCTGCATCAGCTCGAGGCGGGCAGCCGCATCGAACGTGAGGCGGTACTTCTCGAGAATGGCCACCAGCTCCTTCTCGAAGTCCATCAGGTTGCGCGCCTTCTCACCCTCGCGATGCGCGTTGAACGTCTTCGTCAGCGGTCCGAGCGCCGTGATGTTCACCTGCGGCAGACCGTAGGCCTGACCGCCACGATAAACAGCAAGGTCCCACTCGGCCTTCGTGTCGATGTCCGTGCGCGTCGAGCTGTTGACGATGCGGCTGTTGATCTTGATGCCGATGGCTGCCCACTGGTTCACCAGCGCTTCCGCCACCGACTGCGTCTCCGCCGCATCTTCCGACGCCAGCATCTGCAGCACGACCGGCTGACCCTTCTGCGGGCCGTCCGTCCACTCGCGCACGCCGTCGCCGTTCGTGTCCTTCAGACCGATCTCATCGAGCAGCGCGTTGGCCGACGCAACGTCGTAGGGGTAGTACACCACCTGGGCCTTGTCGAAGTACGGCGATCCCGGATACAGACCACCGGCATAGCCGCGCAGGAACGGGCCGCGCATGATCGCCTGAGCGATACCGTCACGATCCGTCGCATACGACAGCGCC
>CAXNFZ010000044.1:0-14209 GCA_964201495.1 Chloroflexota bacterium
CACAATCTTTATCGCGTGTGGATCACCCCACGCACGTAGTCCGCTTCATCACTCGCAAGCCACGCCAGAATGCGCGCCATGCCCTCCGGCGTGCCGAGCGACAACTGCGCCTGTGCTGCCGTCGAACCACTGCGAGCGATGTCCGCTTCGATGACGCTGCGCTTCATCGGCGTCTCGATATTGCCCGGCGCCACGACATTGACGCGGATGTTCTCAGGGGCAAGCTTGTTCGCCATGGTAATTCCCAGCGCCGATACTCCACCCTTACTGGTGCCATAGGCGTACGATGAACTTCCCTGATACGCCGCGCCCGAAGAAATCAGCACGATGACGCCACCACCGCCACGCTTCATCAATGGTTCCAGATGCTTGGCGCACAGGAAGCTGCCGATGACGTTGACATCCAGCACTTCCCTGAACATGCTCAGCTCAAACTTATCGATGTCGATGAACGCCCCCTTCAGGATGCCGGCGGTCTGAATCAGAACGTCCACGCGACCATGGGAAGCCCCGACGGCCGCTGCCATCGCGCCGACTGATTCCTCATCGGCGACATTCACCTGTACGAACGCAGCACCACACGCGGCAGCCGCCGCTTCACCTGCAGCGACGTTGTAATCTGCGACCACAACACGCGCACCGCGGCGAACGCACAATTCAGCAGTGGCGCGACCAATACCACTTGCACCTCCGACGACGACGATTACTTTTCCTTCCAGCATGCAACTCCATTGTTAAGGGCAACTGCTCACACGTTTTCAGCCGAACAGTTGCACAGCACTCTTGACTTATCACCAGCAGACGCTAAGCCAGATTTTTCATTACGCTCGCGTCAGACGAGCTTTGAACTCCGTCAACAGCCGATGACTGTTCACCATCATTGCGCAGCCGACTTTCGGAGTATTAAAGAACACCCCACGTCGATCAGCAATCACGCTGCCGGCCGTGACACCTTCGGTCGGGATTTTCACAGACCAGCGCCGCACACGAAACAGCGTCGGATCGATCAGGAACATGATCGCTGACGGATCGTGCGTGTTCGTCGAACCATTCTCGTATCCGTATGCCGAGTGGTGAAAGCGCTGATAGAACGGCGCGATCTGCGCTATGAACTGACCGAACTTCGTCCCGCTCGCCGCAAGATCTTCGAAGAACGGGCCATCGATCAGCGTCGCCTCTGTGACGTCCAAACCGATCATCGTCAAGTCCCAGCCGGCGCCGAATACAAGTGCCGATGCATGGGGGTCATTGTGCACGTTCGCCTCTGCGGTCGGAGAAACATTCCCAGGCTTAGTCACCGTTCCACCCATGATGACCACGCGCTTGACATTCTGCGCAATTCGCGGCTCGAGCTGCAGCGCCAACGCGATATTGGTCAATGGCCCGATCGGCACGAGCGTGATCTCACCCGGCCGCGCCATCACAGTGTCGACAATGAACTGCGCAGCATGACGCGCGTCTTCGCGCTGCGCCGGGTTGTTCACTTTCGTCCAGCCAATTCCGCCCATGCCGTCACTTCCGTGCACGAACTCGCCCAGCATCCCACGCGCAGCCACGAGTGGAAAATCAGCTCCGCGCGCGACGGGGATATCCGTGCGCCCAGCCAGATCGAGCAGATTGAGCGCGTTGCGCGTCGTCGCCGCCACACTCGTATTTCCGAAGACTGTGGTGAGGCCGACGACATTCAGTTCAGGCGAATTCAGCGCAAGAAGGATCGCCATAGCGTCGTCGATCCCAGGGTCGCAGTCGATGATGATGTTTTCCATTGAATTTCGATTGTGATATCTACTTAGGCCAATCATTTCCCCGTCGCGTGTTTCGCAGGAAATATTGGTTTATGACAAAGCCGCAGCAACGGCAGCGCCGACTCGTGCATTGTTCACCAGAAGGGCCGTATTTGCACGCACACTTGCACCATCGGTGAGCTGCGCAATTTTCTCCAGCAAAAACGGCGTCGAAGCTGCACCATGAATGCCCTGCTCGTCCGCCATACGCTGCGCCTGCAGAATGGCTGCTTCAGCAACTTCGGCCGGCAGCTCGTCGCTTGCCGGTACCGGAGCACATATCAGCTCGCCGCCCTCCTGGCCGAGCGCCCGCCGCGCCCGCACGATGGCGGCGACATCCGCCGCCCCGGCGGCACGCACGTCGGCTGCGATGCCGCTGCTACGCGAATAGAACGCCGGGATCACTTCCGTGTCGTAGCCGATGACCGGCACGCCGCGCGTCTCCAGATTTTCGAACGTGAGCGGCAAGTCCAGCAGCGCCTTCGCACCGGCACAAATCACCGTGATCGAGATGCGCGCAAGCGCCTCGAGGTCGCTGCTGACATCGAAAGGATGGCCGCGATGCACCCCACCAATGCCGCCAGTCGCGAATACCTTCAGGCCAGCCATGCGAGCCAGATACATCGTCGCTGCGACGGTCGTCGCGCCGTCCTGTTTCAACCCAATAGCGATGCCGAGGTCGCGCAAGCTGCATTTGCGTGCACCCTTCACCGTGCCGAGCGCATGAAGCTGCGCATCATCGATTCCAATCATCGGACGACCATTCAAAATTGCGATGGTCGCTGGCACAGCGCCGCCATCGCGCACAGCCTGTTCGATTCCACGCGCCACCTCAAGATTGCGTGGATACGCAAATCCGTGGGTGATCAGCGTCGACTCCAACGCAACGACCGGACGGCCTTCCGCGAGTGCATCACGCACTTCTGGAGCGATCGAAAGAATCTCATTGTTCATTTTTTCTCCATGGGCGACGACTCAGCTCCGCTCAAATCCGGGGAGTGTCTAAACTCGACTACATGAACCCGCGATTCGCGGAATATCCCTGAGTTTAGTCACTCCCCAAATCCATCCGCTTATCGCCATCACTCTCGTCCGAGCAACTGCAGATGGGCAGATCATCTGGTGACGAATCGCCTCACTTACCGAATACATCCAGACGCGCACTCAGCCATGTGTCCGCCGCATCCAGAGATTCATCACTGATCTGGTGCGCCATCGCAAATTCGTGATACTCGAAATCCACGCCGAGCGTCGTCAAATAGTCGCGCGTGCGCCGCCCTTCACCAATCGGCAAAACACGATCCGCAACGCCGTGCGTGACGATCATCGGTGGATACATCGTCTCGGCTGTGAGGCTGTGCCCCTGCAGCAAATCGAGCGTACGGCCGCTCATCAATACTGCGCCTGCAAACCTGTCCGGCCGCGTCAGCGCCAGACATTCACTCATGATCGCGCCCTGGCTGAAGCCACCGACGAAAACACGCTGAGGGTCAGCACCATAAGCCTCGATTGCTTCGTCAACAAACTGGCTCGCGCTCGCAAGTCCACGACGCGCTTCATCATCATCCATGCGAATCGAGCCATCGGCCAGCCATTCGATGCGATACCATGCATGCGAACCCGGCTGCAGCGTCAACGGCGCGCGCGCACTCACGATCGCAAACCGCTCATCGAGATAGGGATGCAGGCCGAACAGATCATGCTCGTTGCTCCCGAAACCATGCAACAAAATCAGAAGCGGCGGCGGCCCTGCAGCCTCTGTCCTCGGCGGCAGATACACGTGGCGCAGCGATAGTTCATTTACGATCATGCGGTCGATTCTACGGGTCGGCAAAAATGTCTCGGGGCAACGAGCGTCGCAAATGAAAAGCACCCTTGCGCGACGGTTAATCAGGGAGAAAATATCGTCTATGGGCAGAAGCATCAGTTTTGCACAGTTACGGCGCAACGGAACGGCGGGCGTGCTGCTCGTCTTTATCGCCACGACCTGTTCGATCCTGGCGATCATCGCAACACTCCAGTCGCGCAGCAACAGCGCACAACAGCCGATCGAACGGTATCTCGGCGCATACGACGGAGCCAGCACGGTATTCCGCGTAGATGCAGCCCCAGGGCGGGTGATCCGCCGCTCGATCAACGTCGCCGCGCGCAGCGCCAGCGACATCATCGTCGGTCATGCCGAAGCCGCCGCATCGATCATCGATCTGCTCAAGCCGGGCTGGGGTGAAGACTACGGTCTCGCAGAAATCATCAGCACACGGATCCTCGTCGTGCGTGCGGTCGACGAAGAATCTTCCTACTTCACACGCACCTTGTCGATCGGGCTGCTGCACGGCTCTACTTATTCGATCGTTGAGCAGGAGTATCCCGGGCTGCGCCTGGTCTATAGCCCACCACTTCCCGTGCTCAACATCGGCGCAGAAATCGGCAACGCCGACACATCGTCAGGCCGCGTGACGTTCCCGCTCACCGAATCAGCGGCTCCTTATACGGCCACGTTCCGCATCGAAAAACGTCATGCCGTCGACCTCGGCTCCGATCGCTTCGACGACTGCCTCACGACCGCGACGACGCTTCGCATCGGCTCGCTCGACTTCGGCACTTCTCGCAGCACGTTCTGCGCCGGCGTCGGGGAGATCAGCTTCCGCAATGAGGACGCACAGGGAAAGCTGCTCGACGCGGGCGCCGCCATACGCATCACGACGCGCGCACCATCGGCGATCGGTCCCGCGCCCGAGACCGATTTCGCACTCCGCCATACCGAGCGTTCGGAAACCGATCCGGAATCCAAATGGACATACCCGCACTCCGAACGCATTTCGAGCATCTATGCCGCACCCACAATCGATCATGACTCTGTCTTCGTCGGAAACTATTTCGGAGAAGTGGTCGCGCTCGATCGAGCAGACGGCAACCTGCGCTGGCGATTCCAGACCGGCGGACCGATTTTCGCCGCACCGGTCGTGAAGGCAGACACGCTTCTGACGGGCTCAGCGGATCGCAGCCTCTACGCACTCCGTGCAAAAACCGGTGCGCTGCTGTGGTCGTTCCGCACCGCAGACGCCATCGTCGCCTCCCCGGCGGTAAGCGGTTCGATCGCCTATGTCGGATCCGAAGACGGGACGCTTTTCGCACTCGATTTCACCACCGGCGAACTCCTGCACTCATTTTCCACAGGCGGCGCGATCGCCGCCGCTCCAGTTCCCTACGGAGATCTCGTCTACGTCGCCTCCGAAAGCGGCGCACTCTTCGCGCTCGATGCCCGCAGCCTCGCGGTGCGCTGGGCGTTCGCCGCCGGCTCGCCGCTGTCGACCAGCCCGCTCGTCACTGCCGATGCGGTTTTCGTCGGTGATTTCGCGGATCAGATCCACGCACTGGACACGCATGCACCGTCGCGCTCCGGCGTCGTAATTTGGTCGACGAAACTTCCGTCGACAGCTTCGGGGTCGCTGACTACTGCACGCGATATGGTCTTCGCCACGACCGACGATCGAATTCACGCACTTGCCGCCTCCACCGGCGCAATCGAATGGTCCACAGCCAAGAGCAGCTATTACGGATCCGCCGTCACGAACGGAGAGCGCTTGCACGTGGCGACGCGGGCCGGCGTCGCTGCATATTCGACTCGCGACGGCGCACTTTTGTGGACCACTCCGATTTCCGACAGCGGTCGCCTGAGCGCCGTCGAAACCGCCGGCGACTGGTTATACGCAGGAGATTCGCACGGTGATGTCCGCGCGATTCTCGCCGCGACGCAGGAGCAAATTCGATGACGCTTTTTTCGCAGTTGGTGCTGGTGTTTTGGCAGGCGCTGACCTCCGGCCTGCGCGTATTCGCCGTCGATTCAGTGCGCGACGGCCTCGTCAACGTGCGTCCGCTGCGACCCAGCGGGAGAGTGCTGATCGCCATCAGCCTCGTCGTCATCTTCGGATTTCTGACGGCGACAATTTTCTCGACGTTGCTCCGCAGCACAATGGATCTCGAGCCACTTGCGATCAGCTCGTCGACATCCCGCGGTCTGCTCGTGCCGAGCGCAGCGATCGCGGCGATGCTGATCGGCCTGGTGCTCGCCTGGTCTTTCATCCTTACCGGTGCACTGCGCATGGTCAAAGCCGTGCGTACGATCACCTGCGTATGTTTCCTGCTCTTCGGAGCACAGGCTCTGAACAGCGGGCTCACTTCGACCGTCACCATCGCAGTCACACAACCGCTGCTGAGTGCCGCTCTCTCCGTCGTGAGCTGGGGATCATTCGTCATGCTGGCAGCATCTGCGCTCGCACTGCCGCGTATGCGACTGCCGCTCGCCGTCGACTTCTCGGTCATACTGGTGCTGCTCACCTTGTTCACACTGCCCAACATCGCCGCATTCGTTGCGGCACAGAGCGGCGCGATGCAGATTCCCGTCGGCCTTGCCGACTCACTCAGCGATGCGTTGATGCTCACGGCGGTGTTGCTCACACCCTTCCGATTAATCAGCGGCCTCGAGCTGGCCAATCTCGCGCAGGCGCTCAGCAGCGCGGCGGTCAAGTCGGTGCGCCGACACCTGTCGCAGCGAGCATTGTTCGTCGCGATGGGAGCAGCTTTGGCCGTGCGTCTCGGCATCGCCGTCAATGATCTCGCCGATCAGACCGGATTCAATCTGCAACGATTTTTCGGAGCGTCAATTCTGACGGCAGGCATCGGCATCCTTGCGTGGATCTATCGAACGCGGCGTGCACAACATGAAGTTCCATTTCGTGCAGTCGTGACGACCGTGGCTGCATTCACGGTGGTCAATATGGCGCTGATTCCACTCATGCAGGCGGTCGTGTCCGCGCTGGTCGCTGTTGGAATGGTTTCCGGCGATCTGCAGGCAGTTGCCCCCGTGGTCGATCGCACCCTGCAGGTCTTCAACCAGGTCAGCGATTTTTACAGCATGAATAGCCGGCTGCTGCTCGCAATCGGCGCCGCGATGGCTGCAGCAATGCTCTGGCGCAAACGCAGCGAGGTTTCGTCATTTCTTGCCGCACTGGCATGGCTGAGCGTATGGCAATGGGCCACGAGCACAGCGCAACCGCTCGCTGCGCTGCGATGGGAATTGGCCGAGTTCGATCTGGTCTGCCTCATCGCCATGACGCTGCTTGCTCTCTGGCGCGCCGTCCGAAAATCTTTGACCATCGATTTTGCAGCGCGCGTGCTGGGCGTCTGCATTCTGTTCGCCGTGTTGTATCAGACGGATTTTCTAGACAATCCGTTTTCGCCGCTGTCGGGCGTCGCGGCCGTGCTCATTCTGGTCGTCGGCATCGCCTGGAACGTCATCACATCAGGCGGCCGCTTCCTGAATGCAGATTCGGCCGAATTCCCGCGCATGTCGCGCGCACTGATGTACTTCGGCTACGTCATGCTGACCGCCGGCGTCACATTCTGGTTCGTCGTCAGCCACACGGTCTGGCAGCAGAGCCTGAGCAGCAGCATCGCCAGGACCGGTTTCGAGTTATTCGGGATCGGCCTCGTCACGTTCGTCCTGGTCAACGGCGCAGAATCGCTCGACGGTGCGGATGCGTAATCACCGCGTTACCACTACACTCGTACCGTATGGAACTCCTCGATTCCCACGGCCAGATGCTGATGGCTATCGGCGATAGAGTCATCCCTGCGGACGACACGCCGGGCGGCGGCAGCGCCGAGTTCATGACGCTCGTTGCCGATATCCTCAGCAATGAATTTCCGCAACACATCGACTCAATCCGCGTCTTTCTCGACAAGCTGAACGTCACCGCCAAAATCCGCTGGCAGCGCCGATTCGTCGACATCGACATCGATCAGCAGGAATTGCTCCTCACGGAAAATCAAACCGACGCAGCCTTCGCCCTCATCGTCGATCTGGTTCACGAAAACTACTGGGTAAGCGAAGCCGGCCTGAGCACCGTCGGATTCGAGACACGAGGCTGATCCATGACCACACAAAAATTTGATGCCATCGTCATCGGTGCAGGCGCTGGTGGCGGCGTGGCTGCAGCGCTGCTCGCCGAGGCCGGTAAAAAAGTGTTGCTGCTGGAACGTGGCCGCTCGCAGTCGTTCGAAGAGACCGGGCGCCATCACCTGAAAAATCAGCGCGTCTCGTCACATGGCCACAATGCCGGGCCGGACGACCGCCACCCGCGCAGTGTGATCGATGCAGCCGGCAACGCACAGCGCGTCATGCCGTGGCAGCCAGGTTATCAGGCCAACGCCGCTACTGTCGGCGGCGGCACACGCGTCTATGGTGGTCAGGCGTGGCGCTTTCATCCGCTCGATTTCAAGATGGCATCGACCTATGGGACGCCCGAAGGTTCTTCACTCGCCGACTGGCCCATCTCGTTCGAAGACCTTGTACCTTTCTACGAACATGTAGAGCATGAGCTCGGCGTCGCCGGCGATGCATCCCAGATGACGCACCTGCCGCCATTCGCTCGTGATTACCCAATGCCACCGCTGCCGCTGACCCGCAAAGGCTCAGCGCTCCGCGACGGCGCACGCGCACTCGGCTGGGCCACTTTCCCTGTGCCACTCGCTGTGAACAGCGTCCCCTACCAGAACCGGCCTGCCTGCGTGCATTGCCAGCATTGCGTCGGGTTCGCCTGTCCTGTCGACAGCAAAAACGGCACACAAAACACATTCGTGCCACGCGCCCTGGCGACCGGCAATTGCGAACTGCGCACCGAATGCATGGTCGCGCGCATCGAGTCCAGCGGCGGCCGCGCCACAGGCGTAACCTATCTGACCGCCGATCGCAGGCGTGTGCGTGTGGAGGCAGACGTGGTCGTCGCAGCCGCCGGCGCAGTCGAAACAGCGCGCCTCCTGATGCTGTCAGGTCTCGGCAATGATCACGTCGGTCGGCATCTGCAGGGACACGTGTACGTGGCAGCCTGGGGCCGCATGGTTGAAGACGTGTGGGACGGCATCGGACCCGGCGTGACGACCGCCACCACTCGCTGGAGCCATGGCAACGACGGCATCATCGGCGGCGGAATGCTCGCCGACGATTTCATCACGCTTCCGATCGCGTTCTGGCGCTCAGCACTGCCTGCTGGCGCACCACGCTGGGGCGCTTCAGCAAAGGAATGGATGCGCACCGCATACCGACGCACGCTCGAAGTGAAGGGGCCCATTCAGGACATTCCATCCCCCAACGCACGCGTCAAACTCGATCCCACGATGAAAGATGCGTTTGGTCTGCCGGTTGCCCAGCTGTCCGGCACCACCCATCCCGAATCGATTCGCACCGCACGTCTGCTGCAGGCGAAGGCGATGGAGTGGGTGCGGGCCGCCGGCGCCGTGGAAGTCTGGGGCGAGCCACCGGCACAACCGTTTCTCTCCGGTGGTCAGCATCAGGCCGGCACGGCTCGCATGGGCGACGACCCAACAACTTCGGTCGTGGATCGCACATGTCGGGTGCACGGAACAGAAAATGTTTTCGTCGCCGATACTTCGGTGCACGTCTCCAACGGCGGCTTCAACCCATTCCTCACTGCGATGGCCAACGCCTACCGCACAACTTCGCTTCTGCTGCAACGCTGGTGATCGTTTATACCCGCCGGTATACCGGCGGGTATACCGGCCGAGTCGGAAAATCTCCAGTCACAGCGACGCAGGCTTGAGTACTTACGGACAATCCCGTTCTGTACACGAAACACGCCAGCTCTTTTGCTTTCATGAAAGAGCTGGCGTGTTTCACGGCTGAAGCAGGACCAACCTGCGGATGTGCTGTCGTTCAGAAATGGAACCGGCGCCGCTCCCCTGCGCATTGAAGGAGCAAATTCGTCGTTTACACGCGCCGACTGCGCGCTGCAGGATTCTGCTGCGCTTCGTTCTGCTGCGCCTGCACAGCCCGCTCATCACTGGTATTCACAATCTCACGCACATGAACTTTGCAGGTGCGTGAGCTTGCATCTTTGACCAGCAGCGTGAGCATGTCACCTTCGATCTCCTGCACCACCGCACGCTCCGTCACGATGATTCGATCAGCCTGGTAGCGCCACAGCACAGATGAACCCACAGAAATCCCACGCTCAACAGGAGAACGTGCATCAGCTGCCTGCTCTGCCTGCCAGTCCGCGAATGTGCGAAACACGCGATTCGACGCGGCGCTATTGAGGACGATCGATTTGCGTTGCGCGGGTGCCATATTCTCATAAGGTAACACATTTATCTGATTTTTGCCGGTGAAGAGCTGTGACTAAGTTCCTGTCCATAAGTTTTGTCCGGCAGATTCGCCTCCCCGCTTTGCGGGGGAGGCGAATCTGCCGCCAGAGCTTTTGGCGACTCACTTAGATCCGAGTGGAGTCCGCGAATCATCACACCGTGACAGAGTTGCGCCGATCGTCGAGCGGGTCTATACCTTTCAGCGTATGAAAATAACCGATCTGAAATGCGCGATCATGGGTGGCCATCCCATCATTCGAATCACGACCGACGAAGGCATCGACGGCATCGGCCAGGTGGAGAGCAGTAAGCCATACCTCAAGCCGCACGTGCTCTTCTACAAGAAATACATCATTGGGGAAGACCCCACCGATGTCGAACGCGTCATGCTGAAGATTCGCAGGCTGGGCAGCTTCAAGCCATGGGGCTCAGCGGTCAGCGCGATCGAATTCGCACTCTGGGACATCGCCGGCAAAGCTGCCGGCGTGCCGGTCTACAAACTGCTGGGCGGCAAGGTGCGCGACCAGGTGCGCGTCTACAACGGCGGCGTCCGCTTCAAGATGGAAGGCCTCGAACCGGAGCACTTCGCCGACAACATGGCGAAGATGATGGCGCGCCCGGAGGGGTTCTCGATCATCAAGCAGGGCATCGCGTTTCACAGCTGGATGCCGCAGGGGGTCCCTGATTTTTTCTACGGCTCGCCCATGGAAGGACCACCCCACCCCAACCGCGGCCTGCTGACTGAGCGCGGCCTCAAGCACATCATCGCGTGTGTTGAAGCGATGAAGTCGGTTACCGGCGATAAAGTCGGCCTGGCGCTGGATTGCGGACCAGGCTTCACCGTGCCGGATGCCATTCGGCTCGCCAAGGCAATGGAACCCTACAACATCATGTGGCTCGAAGACATGATCACCGGGGACTATACGCCGTATGTCATGGCCGACTTGTATCGTGAAGTCACGCGCAGCACATCGACTCCGATCCACACCGGCGAACAGATCTATCTGCGACAGAACTTCCGCGAGCTGATCGAGAAGAAAGCCGTAAACATCATCGGCCCTGATCCAGCCGATATCGGCGGCATCGCTGAGTTGAAGTGGGTCGCCGAATACGCCGACATGCACGGCATCCTGATGGCGCCGCACGGCACCATCGATGGAGTGATCGGCCTCGCAGCGCACGTGCACGCCGCTGCCGCCATGCCGCACAACTACATCGCACTCGAATACCCCTATACGAGTGACGCATGGTGGTACGACATTGTCGAGGGCCTGCCCACGCCGATCGTCACAAACAGCATGATCGACGTTGCAGCCTTCAATCGGCCAGGCCTCGGCGTGAAGTTCAATATCGACAAGGCGCTCGCACATCTTGCACCGGACGATGCCGGATTCTTCGATTAGGGTAACTACTCAGGCCTAAATCAGTATTTCCCGCGAAACGCGCTATTCCTTCCCCCTTCGGGGGGAAGGAATAGCGCGTTTCGCGTTGGAAAAGTGGATGGCCTGAGTAGTTACCGATTAGGTAACTACTCGAGCCAAACTCGATATTTCCTACAAAACAAAACACGCTGTTCCCCTTCGGGAAGGGGAACAGCGTGTTTTGTTTTGCGGCGGGAAATAGCGGGTGCATCCGCAGTCAGGGGCGAATTTCAACAGAGATCACAGAGAGGGCAGAGCACGCAGAATTTCGCGCGGAGACGCCGAGAAGCGGAGACGCGGGCGTTTTGGGGAATCGGCGGTGATCCGACAAAAATCCTTTTTCCTTCGCGTTCTTCGCGGCTTCGCGTGAGAAAAATCTGCTGTCGAGTTTGCCCCAAACTGCGGATGCGCCCGAAATAGCCTGACCTGAGCAATTACAGGAGCGCTAATTCCGACCAGCCGGCGCCTCTTTGAGTTCGACCTGAATCGTCGGCAGCGAAAGTTCCGCGCGCAACGCATCCGGCTTTACGAGAATTGCCTGCACCTGATGCACGCCGACCGGCAGCCCGCTCACATCAAGCAGCACGCGCACGTCCTGCTCGGCCAGCTTATTCAGGCGCGGCAACGGTCCGGAGAGGCGCACCTCGACGACTTCAGGCGACACGGATGCGCGCAAATCACCCGGCAGCCCGATTACGATCGGCGCACGAGTCACCGTGCGCGCTCCCTGCTGCGCTTCGACGCGCACGCGCACACGCACCGTGAAGTCTTCGCCCACGAGCGTGACGCCAGTCGGCACGCGCAGCCCAACGCGGTCCTCGACCGACTCCATGACGCCGTCGACGTTCACTTCCAGCGTTTCGATGAACCCCGGCAATTTCTGAATTTCGTCCTTGTTGCCGAACACAGTCACAATTTGCGGTTCAGCCGTGATTGACGTAATGGCGTAACTTTCAGCAGGCAGGCCGCGCGTCTTCACACTCACCGCAAGCGTCCTGTAATTGCTCAGCTGTTCGATCGGCACCGTCACGAGCGCATCCGTCGGAGAAACCACGACGCCTGTGATCGAATTCCCCTCGGCGTCGCGCGCCACCAGCCGCACACGCTGCTGCAAGTTCGACCGCACATCAGCAAGAGAGACGATCGCGTCGACGCTGGAAATGCGCGCCATGATCGCTTCCGTCGTGCTGATGAACGCCGTCGCCACGTCGGTCTGCCCTTCGCGCGCCTGATATCCCAGCGCCGGCGTGCCGACGCTTCCCACACGCACCGAATAGGCCCGCTCCAGCACCCGTTCGAGCCGCACCGTTGACGTCGGCGGACGAGCAGCGATCACGAGCGAAGGCCCGCTCAACAACTGCGGCGCAAAAGTAATCGTGTGATCCCCGACATCAAGCGAGCGAAGGTCGACGTTCACCTGCGCGTTCTCGCCGACCATCAGATCAGCAAGCACACTCTGCGGTGCACGCACCCGCACGGTCACCGTCAGGGGCAGCGTATTGCTCAGCAGCATGTCACCGGCGGGCGGCGCTTCAACGCGCACGCGGGCATACACATCGGCCTCCAGGATTGGATCCTGTTGAACCGTGGTCAGCACCCAGACGGCAAGCGACAGCACAAGCGCAAACGCCATCAGACCGACGTTCTTGGCGATCCAACCTGACATAGTCTGCATTATAGGTATACAGACGCAATTTCACGTACACTACGACGAATCATGGGAACCGAAGCATTGTCGCCCGTCTGGGCTCGCGCATTCGACATCGAACTTGACCACGGAGAAGGGGCGTATCTTTTCGATACGCAAGGCCAGCGCTATCTTGATTTCACCTGCGGTATCGGCGTGACCAACACCGGCCACGCACACCCGCGCGTCGTCAAGGCCATTCAGGATCAGGCTGCCAAATTAATCCACGGTCAAATGGCGATGGGCTGGAGCCGTCCACTGCTCGACGTGACCGAAGAACTGAAGAGCATCCTGCCAGCGGGCATAGACACGTTCTTTTTCTCCAACAGCGGCGCCGAGGCGGTCGAAGCTGCTGTGAAACTGACGCGCCAGGCCACCGGACGCACGAATATCATCGTATTCGAAGGCTCATTCCACGGGCGGACTGCGCAGACGATGGCAATGACGATGAGCAAGTACAGCTATCGCCAGAAATATCAGCCGCTGCCGTCCGGCGTCTATGCTGCTCCGTATGCATACTGTTATCACTGTCCGATCGCGCACAAGACGATGAGCGATACCGAACGTGCTGCGCTCAGCGCATCATGCCCGAACGATGACACGAACGCCTGCTGCGGCTACGCGCCGGACCAGCTGCGCAATCTGCTGAAAATGCAGAGCGCGCCGCACGAAACCGCCGCCATCTTCATCGAGCCGGTGCTGGGTGAAGGCGGCTACGTCGTGCCGCCCACGTCGTTCCTGCGCGAGCTGCGCAGCATCTGCGACGAGCACGGCATTCTGCTGGTATTCGACGAAATCCAGACCGGCTTCGGCCGCACCGGCAAGTTTTTCGCGTTGGAACACTCGGGCGTCATCCCCGACGTCGTGATCATGGCCAAGGGACTCGCCAGCGGCATGCCGATTTCGTGCGTGGCCTCGCGCCGCGACGTGATGGCCAAGTGGGCGCCCGGCTCCCATGGTGGCACTTACGGCCCGAACATTGTCTCGCTGGCGGCCGCGCGCGAAACGATCCGCGTCCTGAAGGAAGAAAACATGATCGGCAACGCGGGCGACCGCGGTGCGCAACTGATTTCCGGCCTGCGCAAGCTGCAGGGCGAATTTCCTGCCATCGGTGACGTGCGCGGCGCCGGATTGATGATCGGCACCGAATTCAT
>CAXNFZ010000045.1:0-14199 GCA_964201495.1 Chloroflexota bacterium
GGCGCCTTCGGCGGGTACGGTAGTGGTTTTGTAAGACATGATGGGTGGGGGAGAGTGGAGAGTGATAGTAGATAGTGATAGTGCACTCCCACTATCACTATCAACATCACTATCTACTATTGCTGCTTCCGCACTAAGTGAGTCGCCAAAAGTTCTGGCGGCAGATTCGCCTCCCCCCCAAAGCGGGGGAGGCGAATCTGCCGGACAAAACTTATGGACAGGAACTTAGGTGCGATCTTTCCCGTTGATCGTAATGTATTCGTGCGACATGTCGCACGTCCACACGGTGGCGTGGGCGTCGCCGAGGCCGAGGTCGAGGTGAACCTCGACGTCCTTCGGCGACATGGCGCGAGTGGCGGCGGCTTCGTCGTACGGCGTGGGAGTGCCGAAGGCGAAGACGTGCACGCCGCCGAACCAGAGCGACATTTTTGTGGGTTCGACGTCCTCGCCGGAATAGCCGGCGGCGCAGACGATGCGGCCCCAGTTGGCGTCTTCGCCATAGAACGCGGTTTTCACCAGCGGCGAAGTGGCGATCGTGCGACCGACGACTTCGGCCTGCTTTTCGCTGGCGGCGCCTGTAATGCGGATCGTGATGAACTTGGTGGCGCCTTCACCATCGCGGGCGACCTGTTTGGCCAGGTCGACGCACGCCTCGGTGAGCGCTTCCTCAAATTCCTCGCGCGAAGGCTTGATGCCAGAGGCGCCGTTGGCGAGGACGAGCAGCGTGTCGTTGGTGCTGGTGTCGCCGTCGACGGTGATGCGGTTGAACGAGCGGCGCGCAGCGTTCTGCAGGCACAGGCGCAGGCGCGCCGGCGAGACAACCGCGTCGGTCATCACCACGCTGAGCATGGTGGCCATGTTGGGATGGATCATGCCGCTGCCCTTGGCGGTGCCGGCCAGGCTCCAGCCTTTGTCCGCGAATTCGATGCGGGCCGTTTTGGGGACCACGTCGGTGGTCATGATCGCGGCGGCGGCGGCGTCGAGGCCGTCTTCTGAGAGCGCCTGTGCTGCGCCGTAGATGCCGACGCGCAGCTTTTCCATCGGCAGCTGCATGCCGATGACGCCGGTGCTCATGGTGAAGACCTGCGCCGGGTCGGCCAGGTGCAGCTCGGTGGCGGTCGTCTGCGCGCTGTCGTGCGCGTTGCGCAGGCCGTCGTCGCCGGTGCAGGCGTTGGCGCAGCCGGCGTTGATCAGCACGGCGCGCAGGCTGCCGGCGTGCGTCTTGAGAATTTCACGGCCGCGCAGCACCGGCGCAGCTGCGACTTTGTTGGTCGTGAAGACGGCGGCGGCGGCAGCGTCGCGGTCGCTGACGAACAGCGCCACATCCGGTTTGCCGTTCTTCTTGATCTGCGCGGCGACGGCGCCGGCACGGAATCCTTTGGGCAGATTGGTCATGAAAAGGAGATATCCCTGAAGCACACCCCCGGCGCCGAAGGGGCCGGGGGTGTGCTTCGGAGTAATCGCTACAGCTTCACTTCCTGTCCGCTCGCCGCTGACTTGGCGATGGCTTCGAGGATTTTGATAACCTTGAGCGACTGCTCAGGCTGGACGACGAGTTTGCCCTTGCCGCGCACGACATCGACGAAATTGCCGATGGCCTTCATCCACGCTGTGCCCTCGAACTTGAACTTCTCGAGGTCGGGCGTGCTTTCGACGATCTTGCCGGCGGTCTTGTCGAAGGAGTACTGCTTGAGCGCCGGGTTCGAGCCGTAGTGGTCGCTGCGATCGAGGCCGCCCTTCTTTCCGTAGAGGGTGACGCGATCTTCGGCCGGGCCCATGGCCGCCCAGGTGACCAGCAGGCGCAGCTGCGCGCCGCTGGCGAGGGTGAGCACGGCGAAGGCGGTGTCGTCGACGTCGAAGCGGCCCTTCGACTTGATGTCCGCGCCCCAGCCGCCGAGGCCGATGGCCTGTTTGCCGAGTTCGCCGGAGAGCATGCCCTTGACGCGCACGACATCGGGGAAGTCGAGCAGGTACAGGAGCATGTCGAGCATGTGCACGCCGATGTCCATCAGTGCGCCGGCGCCGGCGAGATCTTTGTTGGTGAACCAGCCGCCGTAGCCGGGGATGCCCTGCTGGCGAACCCACTTGGTTTCGGCGAGGTATACGTCGCCGAGCGCCTTCGACTTGACGATGGCGCGCATGGCCTGCGCCGTGGTGTCGAAGCGCATGTGCTGATTGACGGAGAGCACGCGGCCGGCGGCTTCCGCGGCGGCGATCATCTTCTTCGCGTCGGCGACGGAGACGGTCATCGGCTTTTCGCACAGCACGTGCTTGCCGGCCTTCAGCGCGGCGATGCTCACCGGAGCGTGCAGCGTGTTCGGCAGGCCGATCGAGACCATGTCGACGTCGGTCAGTGCGATCAGCTCGTTGTAGTCGGAGAAGACGTGCGGGATGCCGTGCTTCTCAGCGACTTCCTTTGCTCGCGCGAGGTTGGTGTCGCAGATCGCGATCACTTCTGCGCCTGCGTTCTTGAACCCGGGGATGTGACCGTTTTGGGCGATTGCGCCGGCGCCGATCACGCCGGCGCGCAGAGTGGATTTTTTAGCCATACGAACCGAAGTGTATCGCAATGGGGAGGAGAGAGGGGAGAGGGCCGGGAGAGGGAAGAGGAAGAGAGGGAAGAGAGGGAAGAGAGGGAAGAGAGGGAAGAGAGGGGAGAGATTTTCGGTGGGAAAAATCGCATGCGCGCGTACAATCCACATCAACTTGCGCGCCGCTGTGGCGGTGCGTTACACACAAATATGGCCAAGCAAAAATCCACGGAACACCTGAAAAAGGAAAGCAAGGAACTCGAAGGCATCGCGCGCGCGCCGCATCGTGCGTTCATGCGTGCGATGGGACTGGGCGACCAGGATCTGCGCCAGCCGCTGGTCGGCGTTGCCAGTACCTGGAACGAATCCACGCCGTGCAACATGTCGCTGCATTTTCTGGCGGAGGAATCGAAGAAGGGCGTCCGTGAGATGGGCGGCACGCCACGCGAATTTGTCTCGATTGCGGTGAGCGACGGCATCGGTATGGGGCATGAAGGCATGAAGGCGTCGCTCGTGAGCCGCGACGTGATCGCCGACTCGATCGAGCTGATGATGCGCGCGCATTGCTACGACGCGCTCGTCGGGCTGGCTGGCTGCGACAAGAGCCTGCCGGGCACACTTATGGCGATCGGCCGCATGAATGTGCCGAGCATTTTTATTTATGGCGGCACGATCAAGCCGGGCAAGTTCCGCGGCAAGGACGTGACGATTCAGAATGTGTATGAGGCGGTTGGCCAGCGCGAAGCCGGGCTGATCACCGACGAGGACCTGTACGAACTCGAGTGCGCGGCGTGCCCGGGCATCGGCTCGTGCGGCGGCCTGTTCACGGCCAATACGATGTCGAGCGTGTCCGAGGCGCTCGGGATGGCGCTGCCGGGCAACGCGTCGCCGCCGGCCGTCGACGATGAGCGCCGAGGTGTGGCGTACGAGAGCGGCAAGGCGCTGATGAACCTGATGCAGCGCGGCATCAAGCCGAGCGACATCATGACGATGGAAGCGTTCGAGAACGCCCTCACCGTGGTGCTGGCGATGGGCGGCTCGACGAACGTGGCGCTGCACATGCCGGCCATCGCATATGAGCTGGGCATCAAGCTGACGTTTGATGACTTCACGCGCATCGCCTGCAAGACGCCGCATATTGCGGACATGACGCCGGGCGGTCGCTACGTGATGGAAGATCTGCACAAGATCGGCGGCGTGCCGGTCATCATGAAGACGCTGCTCGACGCCGGCCTGCTGCACGGCGACGTCATGACGGTCACCGGCAAGACGCTCAAGCAGAACATGAAGGGCGTGCAGAACGCGCAGAAGATTCCGGGCCAGAGCATCGTGGTGCCGGTGAAGAAGCCGCTGCGTGAGAGCGGCGGCATGGTGGTGCTGAAGGGCAATCTGGCGCCTGAAGGCTGCGTGGTGAAGGTCGCCGGCGTCGAGAAGCTGAAGCACAGCGGCCCGGCGCGCGTGTTCGACACCGAGCAGGCCTGCGCTGAAGCGGTGGCCAAGCGCGAGATCGTGAAGGGTGATGTGGTCGTGATTCGCTACGTCGGTCCGAAGGGCGGTCCGGGCATGCCGGAGATGCTGTCGGTAACGGCGGCGCTGCGCGGACAGGGCCTCGGCTACGATGTGGCGCTGCTGACGGACGGCCGCTTCTCAGGCGCATCGACCGGCCTTGTGATCGGGCACATCGGCCCGGAGGCTGCGGTCGGCGGCCCGATTGCCGCGATCAAGGACGGCGACATTATCGAGATCGACGCGACGAATCCGGCGAAGGGCAGGATCAACGTCAAGCTGACGAAGGATGAGATCGCTGCGCGCCTGAAGAAGTGGAAGCCGCACAAGCCGAACTACACGACCGGTGTCCTGGCGAAGTACGCCAAGCTCGTTGGCTCTGCCTGCGACGGCGCTGTGACGCACTGAAGAAAGTGGATAGTGGATAGTAGATAGGGGATAGTGGGGAGTGCTCAAAACTGAATTGATGAAACCCGCGAAACACGCCAGCGCCCGCCCCCAAAGGGGGCGGGCGATGGCGTGTTTCGCGGGTTTCATCACTTCAGTTTTGAGCACTCCCCATTTACTGAGATCTATTCAGATCTACTCGTCAGATCCACCCGCATCTACTCACAGCCATTCACATGAACAACGTGCATCAAAATGCATTACTGAAATGCCACTGCTGCAGCCTGTACGAGCGGGATGATCAGCTCTGGATACAAGCCGAGGCCGAGCACGAGCACGACGAGTATGCTGACTGTCCACCGTTTGCTGCGAGTCTGGGCCTGCTCGATATTCGGCACTTCTGTGACGTTGTCGAACAGTGCACTGAGCGCGCGCAATGTGCCGACGGCAATGCTGATGCCGGCGATGACAATGATGACGATAGTTTCTACGTCGACGCCGGGCACGCGCATGCTGGTCCATGCAGAGACGAAGCCGATCGTGGCAGGGAAGCCGGCCAGCGACAACCCGCCGATGCAGACGGCCAGAGCGGACCAGATTTCACGCACTCCGATGCCGCGCAGGGCATTGAAGTCGTCGCTGCCGCCTCGTTCGCGCAGTTGGGCGGCTCCGACGCCGAACAGCCCCATTGACAGTGTGCGCGCCACGATTCCGAAGGTGATGGCCTCCGCGCCCTGTTGCGTGCGCCCTGCGGCGGCAAGCAGAACACAGCCGAGGTCGAGCAGCAATGCACTGCCCATGAGCCGGCTGAGCGACTGGTGCGTCCATCCGAGTGCGGCGGCTGTCAGCAGCAGCAACACGCCGCTGGTGCGCAGCACGAGCAGCATTACTTCGCTGTCACGAAACCAGTCGAATTCCCGGATGAACGTGAGCAGCAGGAAGCTGGCCGTGCCGACGCCGACGGTTCCGAGAAAGGCAGTCGTCAACGGCGGTGCGTCCTGCGCGGCCGAATAGACCCAGGTGAAGAGCGGCAACGCGCCCATGACCAGTCCGGCGCCGAGCAGCAGCAGAACGACGGCCGGCTCGAATGAAGCGGTGGAGTCGATTGTGCTGGCGGCGCGCTGGGCGAGATAGCCGGCGCCGAGGAACGCAGGCAGCGCCAGCACGCTGCTGACCAGGTAGCGGCGCGCGCCAAGTGTGGACGCGCGTTCATCCTGTTCGGCCTGAATCATGAGCGCGCCCAGTGCGCCGGCGACAACGAAGATCAGCCCGGCATACTGCACTGGCCGCACCATCAGCGCTGCGCTTAGCGCACTCAGCATCAACATTCCGACCGGCGCAAAGTTCCAGTTCTGTGGCATGTGCCATGAAGTGACCAGCAGCAATGTGGCGCATGCGAAGAGAATCAGCAGTGCGAGTCGATCCTGTTCATGAACCTGCATGGCGCGCCCGAGCAGGTTCAAACGGCCATCGATGTCGATGCCCAGAAAAGTCGCGTCGATCGGCTGCGCGAGCACGATGATGCCCAGCAGGCAGATGCTGCCGGCCACGACAATTTTGACGGTGGGCATGCGGCGCAGAAAATACGCGGCGGCGGCGGCGAGCAGTGGGAGCAGGGCGATGAGAGCGGACGCGGGCAGCATGACTATGCTCCTTCCTCGAGCTGCGGAACGAAGGAAGGCTTGGTCGTGCCTGCACGTTCGTCATTACCGCCTGCTTCATTGGTTGATGGGTTTGCGTCGATTAATTTTTTTGCGTCGGCCGCGTCGGCCGCGTCATCTGCGTCATCCGCATCTTCCACACTGGTGACAGCGCCGTCATCAGCCAGTGCGAGATACGCGACTGCGATGCCGACGACCAGCGTCATCAGGCCGAGCAGCACACTGACTGTGGTGCTGGGTTCGAGCGGCATGTAGCCGATTTCGATGCCGGACAGCAGCATCAGCACACCCATACCGACATTCAGTGCTTCAGGTGCGCTGGCGATCAGGATGACGGCGCTTGCCACGAGAATGTACGCGGCGAACGAAAGTTCGTTGGCATCACCGGGAAGCGGGAAGCGCACAGCTGCGCCGAACGCTGCGGTGAGCACCAGCACTGCTGTGATGACGCGCACTAGAAATTGTGACGGCAGCGCAATCCACTGCATTCCCAGCACTCTCGCCGCGGTGACCGATTCGCCGCGCGCGGCGCGCGCATGTTCGGTGCGCTGCGCCGCAAAGCTGAGCGCCAGGCATACGATCACGCCGGCAAATGGTTTGATGATCGCCACGCCGGGCGGAATTACGCGCGCGAGCAGAATTCCTGTCAGCACGTATTGCACGATCAGCGCCGGCAATGCGATGCGCCAGTTGCGCACGACGAGCAGCAGCGCTGCGCTGCTGGCCAGACCGAACAGCAGCGGCGCCACAGCCAGTCGCGCCAGTTGGTCGATCAGGACAATGAGGTTCGACATGAAGAGATTTTAGATTTTAGATTTTAGATTTCAGATCGAGTTTTGAAATCTGAAATCTGAAACTATTTGTAACTACTCAGGCCTAAATCAGTATTTCCCGCGAAACGCGCTATTCCTTCCCCCGAAGGGGGAAGGAATAGCGCGTTTCGCGTTGGAAAAATGGATGGCCTGAGTAGTTACAATTATTTTCGTCTCGTCCACACGTCTGCGGCGTACTTCGTGACGAGCAGTTCGTCTGTGCGGGCGAGCTCGCCGGCGCTGAGTGGGCTGGGTGTGAAGTCGATGTTCAGAACCTCAGCGAAAGAGACGCGCCATGCGTCGGCGACTTCGTCCCACGAGGCGACGCGGCCGAGTGCTTCCTGCAGCGTGGCTGCATGGCGACGGACGCGCGCCGGATCGGGTGCGCCGCGCAGCAGGGCGCAGATGCGCCCGATGTCGCCGTGCAGCGGCAGGCTGCCGTGCTGGAGCACGCCGTCGAGCCTGCGCCACTGCGCGCTGCCGACGAGCTTGCGCAGCGGCAGTGCGTCCGGCGCCGGTGCTGCACCGACGACTTCGTAGTCGCTCGGTGCTTCGAAGCAGACCGGGCCTGTGGCTTTGTCTTCCTTGGCGACCTTGTTGGCTTGCACGTCGCGCACGCCGAGCCGGCACAACGCATCCATGATCGCTTCGCTGATGCGCCGATACGACGTCAGCACGTCGCCCTCGGCGATGGGATGCGACGCTGGCATGGCGATTGAGTAGGTGAATTCGTCGGTGTGCAGGATTGCAAGGCCGCCGGTGCTGCGGCGCACGATGCCGACGCCGGCTTCGGCGCAGCGCATTTCGTCTACGCTGGAGATGCGCTGCGACATGCCCAGGCTGATCGATGGCGGCGTCCAGCCGTAGAACCGCAGCGTCGGCGGCTGCAGGCCGGCGCTCACTGCGTTCGAGATCGCTTCGTCGCGCGCCATGTTCGTGGCGCCGTCGCAGTGCTGATCGAGGAGAAGACGGAAGGGAAGAAGCATTTCAGATTTTAGATTTCACATTGCATATTTCATATTTCATATTTCAGATTTCACATTTCACATTTCACATTGATCTCCCGGGATCTGCGTGCAGCTCATAGATCTGCAATGCGCAATCTGAAATCTGAAATCTGAAATCTGAAATGTGCAATGTGCAATGTGAAATCTCAAACAGCTCTTGCCAGTTCCGTCATCGTGCGCACGCCGAAGCCGGATGCGCCGCGCGGGGAATAGCCGCGGGTTTCGGACCAGAAGGCCATGCCGGCCATGTCGATGTGCGCCCACGGGTAGCCGGAGGCGCCGGGGACGCCGTCGACGAAGCGCTTCAGGAAGATGGCCGAGCTGCCGAGGCCGCCGCGGGCGCCGCCGGTGTTCTTGAGTTCGGCGACGTCGCTCTTGATTTTGTCGGCGTAGTCGGGCCAGAGCGGCATCGGCCAGATCCGTTCGCCGGCGGCGGCGGATGCGCGCAGCAGCGCAGCGCGCAGGTCTGCATCATTGTCGAGCACGCATGCGGCCATATTTTCGCCCATTGCCGAGGAGGCCAGGGCGGTGAGCGTGGCGATGTCGACCACGGCGCGCGGCGCGAACTGGCGCGCGTAATCGAGCGCGTCGGCGAGGATCAGACGTCCCTCGGCGTCGGTGTTCGCGATCTCGATCGTCAGGCCGGAGCGTGACGTGAGCACGTCGCTGGGGCGCATCGCGCCGCCGTGGATCATGTTTTCGACGAGCGGAGTAATGCCGATGACGCGCGTCGGCAGCTTCAGGCCGGCGATGGCCTGCATGGCGCCGGCGACGGCGGCAGCGCCGGCCATGTCGCCCTTCATCGTCAGCATGCCGTCGGCGGTTTTGATCGAATAGCCGCCGGTGTCGAACGTGACGCCTTTGCCGACGAAGATCAGTGGTGAGTCATTTTCGTGACCGGCTGGGGCGTGCTCGAAGATGACGAAGCGCGGCGGCACGTGACTGCCCTGCGCCACACCGATCACTGCGCCCATGCGTTCTGTGTGGATGCGATTTTCGTCGAACACCTCGCAGCGCAGGCCGACGCCGGCCGCCATCGCCGCGAAGTCGTCGGCGAGGGTGACCGGGTTGAGAAAATTCGGCGCGAGGTTGACGCGGCGGCGCGCGCCGTTGATCGCGTCGGCCATGATGACGCCGGCGTCGATGCCGGCGCGCACCGCGTCGAGTCTGTCGGCATCGAACTCGACGACGATCAGCTCATCGATTTTCTTTCCGGCGTCCGGGTTGGCCTTGTGCTCACGGAACTGATAGGCGCCGAGCAGCGTGCCCTCGGTCGTCGCCTGTGCAGCAGCCTGCGGGTCCATGCCGCCGATGCCGGCGCCGTGCACGATCGTGGCGACGCGTTTCGCGCCGAGGTCGCGCGCCTTGCGGGCGGCGGCGCCGGCGGCTTGCCGTGCGTGATCGAGCGTGAATTCGGCGGCGGGGCCGAGGCCGACGACGAGCACGCGCGGCGCAGCGACGCCGGCGGCGGGATAGATGACCGTGACGTCATTCAGCCGCCCGCGAAAATCGCCGAGCGCGAGCATGCGGCTGATGGCGCCGCCGATCGCCTGATCGACCGCACCCGTGGCGCCGCCGGGCGACTTCACGCCTTCGAACAAATTGACGATGAGCGCGTCGGCTGCGACGGACTGGATCGACTGATGAGCGAGAGTGATGCGCATGCTGGTATTGTATTTGCAGCCGCGCGGCGTTTTGCGGCAAGTGCGGCAAGGGGGCATCTGCAGTTTGGGGCGAATTTCTGGTGCGCGAAAACCTCACCCCTGTCCCCCTCCCCCTGCGATTTCGCTTGCTGTTTTGCCGTGTCAGGCTCGCTGCGGCGCGCGAAATCCTGGCGGAGAGGGGCGGTCGAGCACCGCATGCGTCTGCGCTGCCGATCAATCGCCCTCCGCGTTGACGCATCGCGCACATGAGCAGACGCCGCGGAATAAATTTCTCACGCGAAGCCGCGAAGAACGCGAAGGGGAAAGATTCGGTGTGATGGATCGGCTCGCTCAGACGTATGAAACGTGAGTCGCACAGTGCTGCTGTCGAGCGACGAACTCAGGCGCGCAGGTCTGCGAGTATGCGAAGCGCGTGATCGAGGCGGGCGCGGTTGTCGGGAGCGTTGGTCCAGCGACTGACGCCGCTGGGGTGTGGGAGCGGCACGATCGTGCGGCCTGGCTGGTCGAACGTGTGGCCGACGGCGGCGGTGAGTTTGAGCGGGCCGAGGAAATATTCGATGGCCATGCGGCCGACGGCGAGCACGAGCTGCGGCTGGACAAGTTCCAGCTCGCGTGCGAGGAAGGGGCGGCACATGCGGCGCTCGGCGGCGCCTGGCGCCCGATCGCCGGAGCCCGGGCCGCCCCTGGCCGGGCCGGGATAGCATTTCGTGATCGCGGTGAAATAGCAGTTCGCGCGGAAATCATCCTCGCTGAAGCCGGCCTGTGCCAGCCAGAGGAAGAGCACGCGCCCGGCCTGGCCGCTGAACGGCAGCCCTTTCGATCGCAGCGACGATGCCGGAGCCTGGCCGACGAGCATCATGCGAGGCAAACCAGGCAGACCAGGCTGAACGGCGGGCATGCCGATCACGACATCGGACGACTGAGCGAAGTAGCCTGCGTCGGAGCACATTCGACATGCGGCGATCGCCTCATGCAGGTGATAGAGAGTTTGGATGACCATGAGCGCTCCGCTTCTGCGCAGCAGCAAACGCATTCTGCATGATGACGGCGCCTTCTTCCATATTGGGCGTTTCGGAGAGGATGCGGCCGGCGGCGCCGAAGTCGGCGAGGGCGCGCAGCAGGTCCTTGTAGCGCAGGTCGGAATCATCAAGATTGAGGTGATTTTTTTCGCCGCGCTGCGTGTAGGCGATGCCGCTGAGGTGAATATGCATACGCTGCAGCGCCTGTGCGCCGAGGCCGTCGTGGATGCGCTGAAGGGCGGCGGCGAACTCGTCGTAGGAATTGAACGAGCCGTCGCCGGGGCGGGCGTGCAGATGTGCGAAGTCGACGCAGGGGAGCACATTTTCGAAGCGGCGGCTCCATTCGATCGTTTCGTCGAGTGTGCCGAGGAGTGCCTGTTTGCCCATGGTTTCCGGGCGCAGGGTGACCGGGTTGTTTTCGCGGCGCAGCGTGTCGACGATATCGGCGAGGCGATCCGAGGCGATGCGGAAAGCCTCGGCAGAGGCGCGCTTCATATAAGAGCCCGGGTGAAAGACCACGTCGGTGGCGCCGGTGAGAGCGGCGAGGCGAGCGGCACGCAGCAGTCGTTCACGGCCGGCCAGCCACATTTCCTCGGAATCGGCATTGAGGTTGAAGAAATACGTGGCGTGCACGCTGATGGCGACGGCGCATTCTTCGGCGGCGGTGCGGATGCGAGCGCAGGCGTCCGGCGTAATATGCGTGGTGCCGCGCACCCAGGCGAGCTCAAGAGCGGAGAGATTGAGCTCACGGATGCGGCGCACGCCACCGGCGCTGCCGCCGTTCTTCGGGGCGCTGAGGGGCGTCCCGACGGTGCCGAAGCAGAAGGGCAGGGCGAGGTGAGTGGATTTGCTCATGCGGTACCTTTCACCTTCCACGACGGAGGCGTGATTCCGGGCGTGTAAAGCGATGACGGGTTGTAGCGGGTTCGCTACGAAGCTTTTGGGAAGAGCGGCGTGCCGGACGTGTGTTCGGCGGCGGCTTCGATGAACGCTTTGAAGAGCGGATGCGGTCGATTGGGGCGGCTCTTGAATTCCGGATGGAACTGGCTGCCGACCATGAACGGGTGATCGCGCAGCTCGGTGATTTCGACCAGGCGGCCGTCGGGGGACAGACCGCTGAAGATCAGGCCGGCCTCGTTCATCTGCTTGCGAAAGACGTTGTTGAACTCCCAGCGGTGGCGATGACGTTCGTGCACGACGAGCGGCTGATTCGATTCACCGGCGGGATCCTCTCGCTCGGCGGCGGCGTAGGCGGCGTGTGCGCGCGTATTTTCGGCAAGCACGCATGGATAAACGCCGAGGCGCATCGTGCCGCCCATATCGGCGACTTCACGCTGATCCTGCATCAGGTCGATGATCGGAAATTTCGTGGCGTGGTCGAATTCAGTGCTGTTGGGTTCGCGGCTGCCGAGCACGGCACGAGCGAA
Source organism: Chloroflexota bacterium (assembly GCA_964201495.1). Lineage (GTDB taxonomy): Bacteria > Chloroflexota > Anaerolineae > J036 > Brachytrichaceae > CANJQH01. The sequence continues at coordinate 12,015 of CAXNFZ010000045.1, forward strand.
TTCGATGCACATGACCTGCATGCCGAGGCAGAGTCCGAGATAGGGCACCTTATTTTCGCGGGCGAACGCAGCAGCTCGAATTTTGCCTTCGACGCCGCGGTAGCCGAAGCCGCCGGGGACGACGATGCCGGCGACATTGGCCAGTCGATCGAAGCCCTCACCGTGTTCGAGGTCTTCGCTGTTGACCCAGTCGATCTTGATGTCGCGGCCGGCAGCGACGGCGGCGTGATAGAGCGATTCGCGCACGCTCATGTACGCGTCGTGCAATTCCACGTATTTGCCGACGATGGCGATGCGCAGCTGCGGTTTTTCGCGGCGCATTTCGGCGCACATGGCGCGCCAGCCGTCGAGATTGGGGGTGGGACAGGACAGACCGAGGCGTTCGCAGAGCCAGTCGCCGAAGCCCATATCCTCGAGCATGATGGGCACTTCGTACAGGTAGCGCGTGGTGACCATGGGCAGCACGGCGCGCGACTCGACGTCGCAGAACATGGCGATTTTCTCGCGCATATTGTCGTCCACCGGGTAATCGCTGCGCGCGATGATGGCATCGGGCAGGATGCCGACGCTGCGGAGATCGCGCACGCTGTGCTGGGTCGGTTTGGTTTTCAGTTCGCCGGTGGCGCCGACCATGGGCAGAAAGGTGACGTGGATGTACAGCGTGTTTTCGCGGCCGAAGTCGTGGCGCATCTGGCGAATGGCTTCCAAAAAGGGAGACGCCTCGATGTCGCCGACCGTGCCGCCGACTTCGACGAGCACTACGTCGGCCGAATTGCTCTTGGCGACGAGGCCGATGCGGCGTTTGATTTCGTTGGTGACGTGCGGGACGACCTGAATCGTCTTGCCGAGGTAATCGCCGCGCCGTTCCTTGGTGAGCACTTCGGAATAGACCTGGCCGGTGGTGGTGTTGCAGGGCTTGGTGAGGTTCGTGTCGATGAAGCGCTCGTAGTGACCGAGGTCGAGGTCTGTTTCTGCGCCGTCCTCGGTGACGAAGACTTCGCCGTGCTGGTAGGGCGACATCGTGCCGGGATCGACATTGAGATATGGGTCGAGCTTTTGAATTGCTACGCGCAGTCCGCGTGATTTAAGTACGCGGCCGATTGCGGCAGCAGTAACGCCTTTGCCGACAGAGCTGACAACGCCGCCGGTACAGAAAATAAATTTTGGCATGGAATCTAATCCTATTTGTCGAAAATTTGCGCGAACTCGCAGGAATTCGCAGCAATCACCGAGCAGTGTGCCGACGCTGCTCTGATCAGCTCCGCTGCACTTTTTGGCAGTGAGCGATGCGATTCAGAGTCGGCATTGGGTTGTCGAATCCGGCTTCGTTTGCGTGATCGGCCGAAAGGCCGAGACGCTGTGAGCAGCCGATAACATAATCGAAAGTCCGGGGCCTGACAAGACGCAAAAAAACAGGAAGCCCGAACGAGCTCCCTGAGGTCGGCCGCGGAAAGAGCCATCGAAGACCCTTTCGGATCAGCGAAGTGTGAAGTGTATTGTGAGTGCGTTTGTCGCAGGAACGAGGCGCGATTATAGCGAGAGTGAATGCGCATCATCCACGGGGCACGGGGGTGCATCCGCCAAAAGGGGCGAATTTCGACAGCCGATTTGTCTCACGCGAAGGCGCGAAGAACGCGAAGGCGCGAAGAACGCGAAGGCGCGAAGAACGCGAAGGAAAAAGCTTGTGATGGCTTTTCCGTGCCTTCGCTTGAGAAAGTTTCTTCGGCGACGGAATTCAGACCTCTTTGCGTTCTTTGCGTTCTTTGCGTTCTTTGCGTGAGAGATATATTCGCCCCTTTTGGCGAATGCACCTATGCATGGGGGATCCATGGGGGGATCCATGGGGAATCCATGGGGAATGCTCAAACTCCAACAGTAAAGTAACTGGAGCCCGTGAAACGCGCTAGTCCTTCCCCCCGAAGGGGGAAGGAATAGCGCGTTTTGCAGGAAATACTGATTTAGGCCTGAGTAGTTAACGTGACTTGCTACCTTAGGCAGAATTTCGGCCTGGTCGCGACGGCGTCGCGTCCCCGATAAATTTGCCCATGCCACGCCCGGACCGTTGGTCCGGGCTGGGTAAGCGGCGCGCCTCCGGCGCTTACCCAGCCCAGCATGAGCGCCGGAGGCGCGTCAGCCCCGGGCGACGCCGGCGCGAGCCGTGGCGTCCGTCGAAAATGGCCAAAGT